>JAUYTF010000444.1 GCA_030695285.1 Eubacteriales bacterium
GGCTCATATTCAACCTTGACAGCCTTTTTGCCTGCTTCCAACGCTGCTGCATCTTCCGCAACGACGAGCGCAATTGCGTCGCCTAAAAAATGCGTAATGCTGCCTACGGGAATCATCACGTCGTAGTCCTGTACGAGGTGACCGATCTTCTTGGCTCCCGGCACATCGTCTGCCGTGAACACACTGACCACGCCTTCGACCGCTTTTGCGGCGGATGTATCGATGGAGAGCACCTTTGCGCGCGGATATGCGCTGCGTACCGCGGAAGCCAGCAGCATACCGGGCAGATGGAGATCGTCGGCATACAGCGCGGTTCCGAGGGTCTTGTCGACCACCTCGATGCGGCGGATGCTGTCGCCTACCGTGCCGGGCAGTTCGGTTTTGGGCACTTCGGTGTTCTCCCGAAAGAGCTTTGCAGAAAGCAGCACCGCATCCTCAATCTTCTGATAGCCCGTGCAGCGGCAGATGTTGTTTTTGATGGATTCCTTAACATCCGTGCGCGTGGGATCGGGATTTATGTCGATCAGCCCCTTAGCGCTGATGACCATGCCGGGCGTGCAAAAGCCGCACTGCACCGCGCCGGAGACGGCGAACGCATAGGCGTAGACGTCCTTTTCGCGCGGGGTGAGCCCTTCGACGGTGACGATGGTCTTGCTATTGAGCTTGTCCGTTTGCTGGATGCAGGCTTTGGTCGCCTTGCCGTCGATGAGAACCATGCAGGTACCGCAAGCACCCTCGGAGCAGCCGTTTTTCACGCTGGTGAGGTGCAGTGTATCCCGCAGGAACGGAAGCAGCTTTTGGTTTTGGTCGACGGTTAGTTGCTGACCGTTGACGGTGAAAATTGCCATGATAGTCCCTCCAGACGAAGGTGGTTAAAGACTGTTCAGCATGCGCCGCCGCCTCCCGTAGATTGCGGCGGTCTTATACCGGTTTCGTTTTAGAATAGGTAGCTGTAATCCCAGATGACCGCGTTGATGATCTTCTCGATGTCCGGGTCAATCGCGTTTGCGCCGAGTTTCACGATAGAAACCTCGTCAAGACGCAGCTTGATCTTGCCACCTCCGAGGACGAAGAAGCCCTTGTTTTCATTCTCGTCAAACTCTTTTTCGGTCGAGAAGAAGGTGAGTTTCTCCTTATACGGCGCGCTGTCGTAGGGGCAGAACGCCGTGCAGTTGCCGCATTCGTTGCACATGCGGTCTACGTGGATGATTTGCGGCATGTCCATGCCGTCCACCTCGATGGCGATGTTCGCGCGGTTCGGGCAAACCTGAACGCAGCATTCGCAGACGGTGGAGCAGGCAAGGCAGCGCTCGGTTTCTCTGCCTGCGCTGTCATAGACCGCAAGCGAACCCTGCTTAGAGAGGCAATTGCCCAGACACGCCTTGGATTCTTCCGGCACGTTGACGGTGTACTTGCCGACGATTGCGTCCGCAACCTTGCGCGCGTCTGCGATGGCTTCCACAACGGTGGCAGGGCCACGGTTTGCGTCGCCGATGACAAACACGTTTTGTTCGCTGGTCTCGAGTGTTTCCGGATTGACCTTGACTGCTCCGCGATCGGTCAGCGCAATGCCGTTGTCGGTGAAATCTGTCGCGATGACCTTTTCGCCGATGGCGGAGACGAGCAGAGAGCAGGGGATAGAGACCAACTCGTTCGTCTCGACAGAGGAGAGCCTGCCGCTTGCGTCGGGCTTGCCAAGTGTGCACTTTTTGCAGATGAGCTTGCCATCATTGAGCGCGACGGGGTTGAGTAGCTCTTGAAACTCCACGCCGTCTTCCAGCGCGAGCTGTAATTCTTCCTCATCCGCGGGCATATAGCGTTGCGTGCGGCGGTAGACGATGCTGGCGCTCACAACGCCCTTGATGCGCTTTGCCGCGCGCGCCGCGTCCATCGCGGTGTTGCCACCGCCGACGATGACGACGTGATCGCCGACATCCGCAAGCGATTCGCACTTGTACTGCTCTAGGAAATCGAGCACGTTCATGCTCGTGCCTTCTGTGAGTTTAAGATCGCCGTGCGCCCACGCGCCGGTGGCAAAGACCACATGCGTAAAGCCGCTCTTCTTAAGCTCCACAACGCTGGGAGCGGTTGTATTTGTCTTAATCTGAGCACCCATGGCCTTTAAGAGATCGACATCGCGATCCATGCCGTAATCGCCGATGCGGAAGCCGGGGATGACATAGCGAACGATGCCGCCTAGCTCCGCGCGCTTTTCAAACACAGTCACCTTCGCTCCCTGACGGCCAAGCAGGTAGCCCATCGCCATGCCCGCGGGGCCACCGCCGATGACGGCGACGTTTGCGTCGGACTTGCCGGTGGGTTTGAGTGTGCCGATGATGCTGTCAAAGCCTTCGCGCGCGGCGAGTAGCTTTGCGTCGCGGATGTGTACGCTCTCTTCATAAAACCCGCGCGTGCATTTGTCCATGCAGCGGTGGGAGCAGATGCGTCCCGTGATGAACGGCAGCGGGTTGCGCTCCAGTATGAGCGTGAGCGCCTCTGCGTATTTTTGATCGCCCACGAGGCGGATGTATTCGGGAATATCCTGATTGATCGGGCAGCCGTGCTCGCAGGGCGCGATGAAGCAGTTCGTCAGCGGCACCTTGCTCTTGATCTTGCGAACGGGCAGGGGCTTGACGGGCTTAACATGTCGCTCGTCCGTGCGCGCGGCGCGGGCAAGATACGCGACCTTGCCGACGGAGACGCCGTCGAACGGAACATATTCTTCCTTGACGAGCTTTT
>JAUYTF010000452.1 GCA_030695285.1 Eubacteriales bacterium
TGCTCAACAAGAAAGCCGAGAGCAAAGGAGCCCTCTACGCCCCGCCAACGCTCGACGGCGCGCTCAAGATCGATCCCGCGCTGAATATGGCAATCATCTCCGTGCCGGGCAGGCACGCGGCGGACGTCGCCCAGAGCTGCCTCGACAACGGCATCAACGTCATGCTGTTTTCTGACAACGTGAGCATAGAAGAGGAAAAAGCGCTCAAAACCTATGCATATGAACACGAACTGCTGATGATGGGGCCGGACTGCGGAACGGCGATCATCAACCATGTGCCGCTCGCGTTTGCAAACGTAGTCAAGAGCGGAGATATCGGCATCGTCGCCGCGAGTGGCACCGGCACACAGGAGGTTTCGAGCATCATCGACCAGCTCGGCGGCGGTGTGAGCCAGGTGATCGGCACCGGCGGACGGGATTTAAAAAAGGACATCGGTGGGCTGATGATGAAGCTCGGCCTCGATGCACTCAAGAACGACCCAAGAACGAAGGTTATCACGCTCATCAGCAAGCCCCCGGCAAAAGAGATCGCAACTGAGATGCTCGCGCTCGCCGCAAAGACGGGCAAGCCCGTGGTTGTGTGCTTCATCGGCGGAGACCGCAAGGAGATCGAATCGTTCGGCTTGACCGCCGCCGTCTCTCTCGAAGACGCGGCGCACAAAGCCGTTGCGCTCAGCCGCGGAGAGCCTGTTTCGGATTATACCGGATTTGCCATGGGCGAAGAGAAGGCCGAGGCGATGGCAAAAGAAATCGCAGCCAAGTTTGTCAAAGGGCAACAGTACGTGCGCGGGTTCTACACCGGCGGCACGCTCTGCGACGAAGCCATGAAGCTCATGATTTCAAAGCTTGGGCACATCTACAGCAATATCCCGCTCAACGCGGAGGACGCGCTGGAAGACCCCAAGGGCGGAAAGAGCCGCGAACACACGTTTCTCGACTTTGGAGACGATGCGTTCACCGTCGGCAGGCCGCACCCCATGATCGACCCCAGTCTGCGCGCCGAGCGCGCGATTGCGGATGGAAAAGACCCGCAGTGCGCGGTGATCATGGCGGACTGCGTGATTGGCTACGGCTCACACCCCAACCCCGCAGAAGACCTTGCCGCCGCGATCCAAACCGCAAAGGCCGAAGCGGCGCGCGCGGGCAGACATCTTTGCTGCGTGTGCGCGGTCTGTGGCACGGAGGGCGACCCCCAGAGCCTGAGCCGCACCCAGCAGCAGCTTGCGGATGCGGGCGCGGTCGTGCTGCCCAGCAACGCACAGGCGACGCGCTTTGTCTCGCGCATTCTCGCCAACCTGCGTCAGGAGGGATAACATGTCGAAACTCAACGAATTATTCGAGCAGAAACTGCACGTGGTCAACTTCGGCATCGAAGCGTTTTATGACGATCTGGCGAGCCAGAAGATTGACGCACTGCATGTAGACTGGAAGCCCGTCGCAGGCGGGGATAAAACGGCTGCCGCAAACCTCAGAAAGCTGAAAAAGCCCGAACTCGCGGCAAAGATTGACGCGGCGAACAAAGAAGCGCTCGAGCGCATCCTCGCCGCGCAGCCGACGATCATGGGCCTCGGCATTGCGGGGGAAGTCATCCCCGGCATGACAAAAAAGACGATTCTGCACGCAGGGCCTCCGGTCACCTGGGCGCGGATGTGCGGCCCTGTGCGTGGCGCGGTCATGGGCGGGCTGATCTACGAAGGCCTCGCGCAGGATATTGCGGAGGCGGAAGCGCTCGCCGCAAGCGGCGAGATCACGTTTGGCCCGTGCCACATGCACGATGCGGTCGGCCCCATGGCGGGGGTGGTCACATACAGCATGCCGGTCTGGATTCTGGAGAATAAAACCTTCGGCAACCGCGCGTATTGTACGATCAACGAAGGCCTCGGAAAAGTGTTGCGCTTTGGCGCGTTTGACGACGAGGTGCTCACACGCCTTCGCTGGATGGAGCGGGAGCTCTATCCCGTGCTGAAGGAAGCGCTGGCGATCAAGGGCGAGATTGACGTCAAGGTGCTGGTTTCCAAGCTCTTGCAGATGGGTGACGAGGGGCATAACCGCAACGAAGCGGGAACTTCGCTGCTCATTCGCGAGCTGGTGCCTGCGATCATGAACTGCGACCATCCGCTGGCGAAAAAGGTTGCGGCGTTCAACTTCATCAACGCCAACAACCACACGTTCCTGAATATCTCCATGCCAGCGATGAAATGTACACTCGATCCGATTTTCGATATTCCGTATTGCACGGTGGTCGCCACTATGAGTAGAAACGGCACAGATTTCGGCATCCGCATCGCGGGTCTTGGCAAAAGCAAATGGCTTGCGGCGGAGGCGGAGTTGGTCAAGGGGTTGTATTTCCCCGGCTTTAGCGAGGCGGACGCCGCGCGCGATCTGGGAGATAGCTGCATCACAGAGACGGCCGGTATCGGCGGATTCTGCATGGCGGCAGCGCCCGCGATCGTGCAGTTTGTCGGAGGTCAGGTCAGCGACGCGGTCAACTATACGACGCGGATGTATGAAATCACCGTGGGCGAGGGGAGATCGTATAAGATCCCCGCGCTGGATTTTCGCGGCGGGCCGACGGGCATCGACATACGCAAAGTCATTGAAACCGGCATCCGCCCCGTGATCAACACAGGCATCGCGCACAAAAACCCCGGCGTGGGGCAGGTCGGCGCGGGTATCGTCTATCCGCCGGACGATTGTTTCCTGCAGGCGCTTGCGGCGTGTGCAGAGGCATGGGCAGAATGACATCAGAAACTCGCCCTGAATAAGGGCATCCAATATACGACAGTATCAATAAATATTAGGAGGCTACCAATATGAGCAAATGGTCTGACATCAAGATGTATGACCTCACGATTCCGATTGGCATCAACACACCCGCCTGGCCGACGTATGAGCCGCTGACGATGAAATTCTTCAAGCGCCTCACGCCCAACGGCGCAAACGGACAGCTGCTGACGCACAGTAACCACGTCGGCACGCACCTCGACGGCCCGCTGCACTTTGACACCGCAGGCCGCGACATCGCCTCGCTGGAACTCACGCGCCTCTGCCGCCCCGGCGTGGTGGTCGATCTGAGCGATCAGGCGGAGGACTGGGGCATCTATACGCCCGAGGACATTGAAAAGCGCGTGACCGTCAAAGAGGGCGACGTGCTGATCATCAACACCGGCTACCACGTCTACGGCTGGGATAGCCCGACCGCAGACGAGCGCCGCTATATGCTGCGCCATCCGGGACCGTCGCTTGATTTCATCCAGTGGGTGCGCGATAAGAAGCTCAGCTGGATCGGCGTGGACTGCGGCAGCGCGGATCACCCGATGAACACGAAGATCCGCGAGTGGGAACCCATGGAGGCCAAGAAGTGCGACGCCGTTTTCCAGAAAAAGTACGGCAAGACGCTCGATGAAGTGTATCCGTGGCCGGATCACTATCAGGCCATGCATATTGAGCTCTTCTGCAAGCCTTATGAGGCGATCCATGCGGAATGCCTCGGCGGTGAGATCGAAAAGCTCTCCAACAAGCGCTGCGTCATCGGCATCTTCCCGTGGAAGCTCAAGGACGGCGAGAGCTGCATTTCCCGCGTCGTTGCATTTGACGGCTTTGAGGGTGTATAATTTGCTATGAAACATTGCGCGGCCGGAGCGGACACCCTCTCCGGCTGCGCTTGAAGAACAAAGAGCAGCGGGCGAGCGGCCTGAATTTCATCGAATGTGAGGCGAATGCATGGAACAATATCTCGCGATGCTGGTTGTCGTCGTGGTAGCGGCGGCGTTCTATGGTGTATCTTATCTCAAAAAGAAAAAGATGTATCCCGCCTGTGATCGGTTTGCAGAGGCGTATTGCGAGCTGACGAACCGATTGCTCGACGACCACGGCACAAAAGCGTGCTTGTTAACGGAAGCGATCGACGGCGGACTCTTCCGCGTTTATCCGATTGATGAGCAGCCAAAGACAATTCGCGCCGCGCTGCAAAAGACGATTGACGATGGCATGATGATCACCCTGCGGGAGCTATTCCTTCTGCGGGACGACATTCAGGCGCAGGCCAGCAACGGAAGCTTTGCCAAAGACAAATACAGCGCCATCACCAATCAGGTGTTCGAATCCCTCAGCGCCTACCTTGTCATTGTGCAGAGTCCTTCTCAACTCATTTCTAAAAAAAATCTGGATCAGTTTCATTACGTTCTTCAGCAACAATCGCATATCCGAAACATCACACTAGCGGCTATCGTTTCCCGCCCTTGTGCGGCACGTATTGCTCTCTCCTGAGTGGCTCAAAGCCGTCCGCGCAAACAATCACAAAGCGTCTCACAATTATAAATAGCTTGTACACAGCATTCATTTACGGTAAGATAACCAAAAGAAAACAGCTGTTGTGTTGTCTAGCGCGCCAAATCAGCGAATGAACTACGATTTCATCAGCAATTCACGACGGATTCACGTTTTCTCGGCAAAACAGACTGCCGCGTGCGATGACGGTAGAAATACAGCGATGTACTCTTAAAAAAAACTTGCTTATTTTCTCGATTTGGGCAAGAATAATGATACAAACCATTGCATATCGACAAGCTGTATCATGATTGCCAACCGATGAATACGCACCATTCCAAAGGCGTTTATCCAGAGCATGTGCTCTTGATAAAAATGAGAAATGGAGACCTAATTATCCAAAAACATTAGGAGGTAATTCAATGGAAAAGAAAGTCGAAGGCATTTACGATGGCTTTAAGGAGCTTGGAAGCGGCAAAATGGTCGTTCTTGGCTTACAGCACGTATTTGCAATGTTTGGAGCTACGGTTCTTGTTCCGATCATCTGCGGGATGTCCATCTCTGTCACCTTGTTCTGCGCTGGTATTGCTACGATCTGGTTTTACTTTATCACGAAGAGAAAAATCCCTGTATTCCTTGGCTCATCCTTCGCGTTTATCGGTGCGATCCTGGGTGCTGCAAGCACACTGGGAATGCCGTATGCAACCGGTGGTATCGTTGCAGCGGGCTTTACGTATGTGGTCTTTGCATTGCTCTTCCTGGTATTCGGAGCAAAGCGCATCATGAAGCTGTTCCCGCCCGTTGTAACCGGTCCGATCATTATGTTGATTGGTCTCGGACTTGCCTACTTTGCGTTTAACCAGGCGGCAAACAACTGGTGGCTCGCAATCCTGACCGTTGTCATCGTGCTCGTAGTGAACATGTGGGGCAAGGGCATGGTCAAAATCCTGCCGGTGCTCATCGGTATTTTCGGAGCATACATTGTGGCTTGCATCGTTACGGCGTTTGGCCCGAAATGGGTTGATTTCTCCGGCCTTGCAATCACAAGCCTCAAAGACGTAGTTGCCGTTCCACCGTTTTTCCTTCCGAAGTTCGATTTCGGAACGATGCTTACCTTCGTAGTCGTCGCAGTTGCGGCGCTGGTTGAGCACATCGGCGATGTCTGCGCCATCGGCGCGACCTGCGGCAAAAACTTCATCGCCGACCCCGGCCTGACCCGTACGTTGCTTGGCGACGGTATCGGAACCTCTGTGGCCGGCTTACTGGGCGGCCCCGCGAACACGACCTATTCGGAAAACACCGGCGTCGTTGCGTTGACGAGAGTCTATGACCCGAAAGTCATGTTCATCGCGGCATGCTTTGCGATCATTCTTTCCTTCGTCAGCATCTTTGAAGCCTTTGTGAACACCATTCCTGCGGCGATCATCGGCGGCATTTCGATCGTTCTCTATGGCATGATCACCGCTACCGGTATTCGTACAGTGGTGGAAAGCAAGGTCGACTTCAAGAATATGCGCAATGTTCTGGTTGCGGCCCTCATTCTCGTAACTGGATTGGGAATCCAAACCAGCTCTGCGATGGGTTCTAACTCCGCGCAGTTGGCTTGGGGTGTTGTCAAGATCGGCACGCTGAGCTTCTCGGGGTTAGCGACAGCGGCGATCGTCGGTATCGTTATCAATGCCATCCTGCCGGGCAAGGATTACGTCTTCAACGAGGAAGCATAAGCATTCTCTCGTTCGATTCCATCTCAACTCCATTTCTCGTGAGAGCGAGGACGGCGGATATCCGCCGTCCTCTTCTTTATCCGCCCGTTATAGTTCGTTTGCTTTTCGCGTGTTGTCTGCTTTGCCTTGCCTCTGCGCGCATGCGACTTGTTTTGGCACGAGGGAGCAATTAAAGCAGATTTACGTTCCGGCGTTCTGCTGTTGCGCTTCCAGCTCCAGAATGCGCGCCTGCAATACCGCGATCTGCTCGGGATAGGTCAAAACGACCTCGCCCGCGCGTGTAAACACGCCGTCTGCATACACGTCTCCAATCGCCACAGGCCGGTTTGCCACGCACACGGCGTTTGAAAAATCGCCGCGGTTTGCGCTGCAGAGCCAGATGATATTGGTAACAACGCCTTCTGATCCGATCAGTGCGTAGTTCATTGGTTCATCCATATTTCTTCTCCTTCTTATGTTCGTTTGTTGCGAATAATGAGGATGCCGGAGCCGCCACCACCGCCTGCCCCAGTTACGCCGGATTTACCTCCGGCACCGCCTCCGCCACCGCCGGTGTTAGCGGACGCACTTGCGCCTGCTCCACCTTGGCGAATACCTCCGCTTGCGCCGCCGCCCGTGCCGCCCGTGCCCCCGTTATAGGTGCTCCCGCCGTATTGCCCTGCTCCGGCGCCACCGCCGCCAGCGTACAACGTCATGGAAACGTCACCAAACTCGTAGGTGTTCGTTCCCTGACCTGTGCCGCCAGCATAATCACTCGCCGTTCCGGCGCTGCCATTCGATCCGCCATGCCCTTGCGGCCCATATCCGCCGTTTCCGCCGCCGCCGCCGCTGCCGCCGTTGCCGCCGTATCGATAGTCAGAGCCATTTGATCCGCCCGGAATACTATAGTCGTTAGGTATAAACGATGTCCATCCTCCGGCAGTATTTGATACTCCGCCAGCCCCGACAGTAATGGTGTACGGTTGGTCTGCTACCAGCGTGACGCTAGACACTGTTGCGGTGCGTCCACCCGCTCCGCCAGCACCGGAATATCCAGTGCCTGAATTGCTGTTCCGCCCGCCAGAGCCGCCGCCAAGCAGAAACGCATCGATTTGAACAGATTTCCTCGGCGTGAATACGCCGCTTGTGAGAAATTTCAGCCGCCAGTTTGAAACGGTATCCTGCAGCCACGTATATGTGCCGGTATAGGTAAAGTCCATCGGCCCGAATCCTACTGCGCCTGCCGCTACGCAACCCAACATCAGCTGCCTCATACCGTGAGATTCCCCGTAGCGAGCCACTCGTCGTCAGCGAGCTTTCGCAGCAGAACGGTGCTGTATCGCTCCGCAATCATGAGCCTGCCGCCCGCGGAACGGAGCGTAACGCCCGCTTCCGGGACAAGCGTAAGCGTGCCGGTTCCCGCGCGCGTGACAAAAAAGAACGTCTTATCCGGGAAGGCGGTGTTGGCTTGGGACGGAATCGTCAACGTAGCGGCGGAGGGGCTGCTGATCCAGATATCCTTGCCGTTGTCCGCTGCGGTTGCGGTATAGCTCTCCGTTTGCTGATGGATTGCCACTGCGCTCTCTTGCGGGTCGAGAATGCCGTCAACGAGCCTTGCAGCGCCGATGTTTGCGGGGGAGAGCGCGTCCGCACCGCCGACTGCGTGCCGTGCAGCGTGGAGTATCGGCGTGACGGGGTCGCTGCCGCCCGGCCCGTGCTGCGCTGCGTGGCTGACCGGCGCCGCGCCAACGTCCTCGGGAGCGGCGGGGATGGCGGGTTTGTTGCGGATATATGCGTCCTGCGCGGCATCCGTCTCACTCCAGTCCGCCTGCACGTTGAGTTCGCCGATATCGGTGCCGATCCGCTCCGCCGCGGCGAGCGCTGCCGCCGCCGCTTCGTTGGCGACGCGCGCCGCCTCAATGAGCGGTGGATAGGCCGCATTTGCGTGGATGATTTCTCCGCTGATGAGGGATTTGCGGCAGCGGAAATCGAAGCGCGTGCTGGTCACCAGCGTATCGTTGTGTTCGCCGCTGTATACCTGCACGTCAGCGCTGACATTGCCCGCCCCGTATGCCGATGGCAGTAGCGCGATATCAAACGTGCCCGTCCCTGCGGTTTTCTCGATGCCGCTGGTTTCATCCTGCATGGAAAAGCCGCTACTGGAAGCAAACGCGACATGAATCGAACAGCCGCATAAGTCCATTGCGTCTCCGTTGTTGAGCAGGGTCACGTGCAGGATGTTTCCCGTGTCACCCTCCACCACCTCAAACGGGCGAAATGGGAGCGTCCGCATCATATCCAGCGTGATGGAATAATCTTTGGTTTGCATTTCTTACCTCCTATAAATGTGTTTGCGGGGTATCCAAAGGTAGTATCACGCGTGCGGGGGCAGAAAGATTATCGGAATTTCGGCAGGCGTAAATTATAAGAACCTAAACGACAAAAAAACGAACGCCGTGCAGAAAAACGGCGCTCGCTTCGTCATCGGCGGACGTAGATTTTATAAAGAAGGCTCGGATATTTCTCGAACGATCGGGTAAGCAGATAAGCTCGTTCGTGAAAACGATAACGGTTAATTCGCTACCGATGTGCGTTGAAAATTGACCGTGGTGTCATAATAGCAGACATAGAGGGCAACGAGAGGATCTATCCTGTGAAAGAAATCGCGGAGGATTATAAAACGCGTCATAATCGAGCCAAGCAAGGCCCGTCATCACAAAACAGTAGAAAAGTATCGATAAGTTAAAACCGAATAGCGCGTATATCAACCCGGTTTCAAAACTGTTTATCCAAATGTCTATGCGTTTTGATTCAGCAGTTGAGCGCGCAAAAAAAGCGCCCCGAAGGGCGCAGATAAGCGAGGGAATTGTCTTATCGCGAAGAACCGAGCCGCTCGGATAGATGTTTGGAGAGCAGCGCCAGAGAGGCAGCCATGTTTTCGTTTTGCACGAGAATGCCTTCCGGAGTGTTGAGGTGCACGGGGGCAAAGTTCCAGATGGCGAGCACGCCGCTGTCGACTAGCGCATCGCAGACTGCCTGCGCCTGCGATGTCGGCACGGTGATGACGCCGATGTGGATATTCATGTTGCGGCAGATGCTCGTGAGCTTGCCCATGGGCAGCACCTGCTTGCCGGAAATCTCGCCGCCGCTGAGATTTGGATCAACGTCGAAAGCGGCAACGATGCTGAGGCCATACGCCTCAAAGCCGCGATAGGAAAGCAGCGCGCGTCCCAAGCTGCCCGCTCCCACAAGCACCGCGTCGTTGGAGTTGTCATACCCCAGCGTGCGCTCAATTGCGGCGATGAGCTCATTGGTTTGAAAGCCCGTTTTTGGCTTGCCCGCCGTGTCGTTTACGGCTGCGAAATCCTTACGCACCTGCACCTCGTTTAAACCCAATTGGGCGGCAACGGTCGGCGCGGAAATGATCTCGGCTCCCGCGTCACGCGCGGCGCGGAGGGTCTGCAGATAGTATGGCATTCGTTGAAGCGCCTGCTTTGAGATGGAAACGGGCGTATGTTTTTCCATGCCGAACCTCCGAAAAACGATATCGATATTATAATACTGCTATTGTGTGTTTGTCAATGGTTTGCTGCGATGATGCGCTTACGTACATCTGACATGGCTGTTCGCAATCGAAACAACCGCCTGATCGCTACTTTGCATCATATCACATTTAGCCGCTCTATTGCCAGCGCAGGTTTTTCGAGCGGCTACGCTTGTATACTTCGCGTTGGCTGGCAAAGGACTGAGCGCTTGTCAGCGGGATGCAGAAATCCCCGCGGTGAGCGGGGATACAAGCATGTGTTAGAGACGCTATGAGCGGTGTTTTGCACCGGAAGCAACGGGCTGATGGGTGGCGCGGTACTTGCGCGGGCTAACGAGCAACTCCTGCCGAAACACCTTCGCAAAATAGCTCGGACTGTTGAACCCGGTTGCAAAACAGATATCTGATACGCTCATGTCCGAGCCGGATAGCAGCCCTGCCGCTGCGCGAATTCGATACTGGAGCAAATAGTCGATGGGAGATGTGTCCAGCACCTTTCGAAAACAGCGGTAGCATTCGCTCTCGCTGATGGAGGATGCGGCTGCAATCTGTGAAACCGTCAGCGGCTCGGCGTAGCGCGCATGAATAAACCCCAGCATTTGTTTGATGCGCACAGCGTCTTTGTTTTGCACCAGCTCAGTGTCGCAAACGCGATCCTGCAGGTTTTCGAGTATGATGAGCAGCATCTGCATCAACTCGACCTGCACGATTACTTCATAACCGTAACGATCGCTGATGAACGCATAAAACGCTTCTTGAAAGCGAAGAATCGCCTCTTTTTGCCACGGCACTTCCGGGCGGAGCACGACCTCTGAGAGCGTTGCGCAGCGCATGAGCGGCGCGATATAGCGCTGCTGAATGATGCTCTGCGGAAAGCTTGAGACAAACTCCGGCATCCAGAGCAGGCTGTTGATGCGACAGGGAACG
>JAUYTF010000455.1 GCA_030695285.1 Eubacteriales bacterium
CGAAGAACGTTTGTCCGCCCTAGAAGCGCACTTCAATAAAGAATTTCAAGCATTATCAGAGAAAATCAAGAAAGCAATTGAGCGTTTAGCTACAATTCGTGAAGAATACACTCGACTTCAACTAACCTTTCTAAAAGCAAATCAATATTATCCAGAACTTCAGGACAAATTTCACTTGTCACAAGAGCAATTCTCGGAAGATTGCCTTGCCTGCATTAACGTAATCGACCAAATTACCAAACTACTCATAGAAAAAAGCCAGGATTTATCTAGCATTGAGACAGTGCAAAAGTTCAATGACTTGAATGGCTTACACTCTTTAACGAAAAATATAACTCAGGAAATTAATACTATCATAATTCAAAACAACGAGATAACAAGTCGCCATAGCGAAGTTGTTAGAGATGCGCAGAAACAATTAAAATCACATTGGTTTGCAGACAATTCAGATGAAATTACTGCACTTATTAAGAGCAAAAAAGAGTCAGCCGAAGAACACATTGATTTAACAAAAACTCTTGAATCCACAGTTAAAGAGAGAACAGACATCGTAAATGCATCAAGCAATGTTGGTCTTCCTGCAGTTATAATGAATGAAGAACTTGCTCTTTTCCTTGGGCGCGATGAAATCCAGTTTCTCAACCAAGAAAATGGATACGTTCTAAGTCGAAATGGGAAAGTGGCTCGTAACTTAAGTAAAGGCGAGAAAAATGCAATATCACTAGTCTACTTCTTGAACTCACTAAATGATATCAATATTGATAAGAAAGACACCATAGTTGTACTAGATGATCCTATTTCGAGCTTTGACAGCAACTATTATTACTATGCTCTTGCATATATTAGGAATAAGATGCTGGATGTTGGTCAATCATTAATATTCACACATAAGTTCTCATTCTATAAAGATCTTTGTCTTGTTTTTAAAGATGAGAAATCTAGGCATTATCTTGTTGAGAGAGACAAGAAAGGCATTTATATCCGGTATGAGACAAAGTTCGTCTGTAATTATTTTGATGAGTACTCGTATTTATTTAATCGTGTTATTAAATATGCTGTCAGTTCTAGTCCTGACAGTGATGAGTCCTTGGCAATAGCAAACTTAGCACGAAAGATACTCGAAAGTTTCCTAACTTTTAAAGTACCTAATGACATTGACCTAATCGAAAAAGTACGCGCCTTATCTGCCGAGCTCACCACTCCCACTCGCGCTATGTGTCGTCTGCTTAACTCGAAATCGCATTTGCAAATAATTCCTGACCAAGATCAAGGTGATGACATTGAGCTTATATCTTCAATGCAACAGATTATTAGGGATATGCTGTCGTTTATTTTTCAAAATGATCCCATGCATTTCAGAATTCTAGTAGATAAATGTGATAGTGTACCTGTAGGTTTCATTGGTGAAGGCTCTTTACATTTCAATTAATAAATATTATTTACTTCTCTCCCCCAAAAACCCCGCCAACCTCTCCATCGCCTCCTGCGCCTCCGCCATATTCAGCCGCACCTGAAACTCATGCATCAGCGGGAACTTCGTCGTCGTCGGCAGGAAGCTCACAACCTCAACCCCCTGCCCCTCCAGCGCGGCAATCATCTCCTGCGCCTGCGAAAGAAACGGATCCTTATCCCCGCAGTCGATGAACGTAGCCGGATAATCCGCCGTCACCCAAGCGACGGTATTCATGCTGTTTGCCGCCTCGGTTCCCTCGTAATGCTTTTCTCCCGTCATCATCCACACGGAGTCCGCAATCAGCGGAAACCCCGTTGCGCGCAGGGTGTCGATATTGTAGTAGCCGCAATGCAGAATCACGCCGCGCAGTTGATCCGCTGCAATCGCAGGCTCGCCGCCGATGCGAGATTGAAAATCGGGATTGGCATAATACAGCCCCATCTGGGAGCTCAGGTGCGCGCCCGCGCTGTCCCCGCCGATGAAGATTTTCTGCGGATCGATGCGGTACTGCTCCGTGCGCTCCATCAAAAAGTGCAGCGCCTCGTTGACCTGCAGCATCTGCGTAGGATACTGCCCCTCCGGCGCGAGCTGGTAGTTGATGTTTGCAACCACATAGCCCCTTGCCGCGAGCGCCTGGCAATAATACGAAAAGCTCCGCTTGCCGTCGCCCACATAATAGCCGCCGTGCGCGTAGACGATCAGCGGGAGGGGCTTCCCCCCCTTCGCGGCGTAAACGTCCAGCACGCCGTTGTCAAACGCGCTCCCGTAGGAGGCATCCATTGCGAGCGTGTCGATCTTCGCCAGCACAGCCTCATAGTTCGGCGGCTTGACGCCCGCGTTGCCGGAGCAGATCAGCCGGATAAACACCCGCTGCAAGAAAGTGGAGCGCGCGGAGACGATTTTCACTCCGGCCACGAGGAGCACCAGAATCACAAGAACGATCATCCACCAATGCATAACACAACTCCGATCATTTCGATATCACGATTATAACCTATCCGCGCCGTGATAGACAGAAATTGCGCGAATCCCGAACTTTTTCGCTTCAATGGACTTTCGCTGCTGGCCGATCCTGTCGAAAGAATTGCGCTTCTGCCCGCTTCGGGTTATACTGTTGCTATTCTTGTTGGGAGAGTACTGCATGCTCTATTCGATTTTTCCGATTTCTTACGATCTTTCCTGGGCGCTTATCAGCGTTCTTGCCGCATTTATACTCACGTTTTTTGCCATCCGGATCGGTATCGCCCGCCTGCCCAAAGATCAGGGCAGGAAGCATGCCGTCAACGGCGACCTTGCCATAGGAAAACCGCGCGGCGCGGGGCTGATCTTCAGCATCTGCTGCGTGCTGGTGTTTCTCGTGTTCGTTCCGTTCCGCTGGGAATACGTGATCTACTGCGCGCTGTTTTTGCTCGAGATGCTCTCGGGCTATCTGGATGACCGCAGCACCACGTCCTGGAGCGAGCTGAAAAAGGGCCTGCTCGACCTTGCCATCTGTCTGTTCGCTGCGGGGACGTATCTGATGTTCAACGAGTCGCACAGCCTCGCGCTCTTTGGCTGGACGCTGGTGCTGCCCAAGTGGCTGTTTCTCATCGTCGCCACGTTTGTGCTGTGGATATCGATCAACTTCACCAACTGTACGGACGGCGTAGACGGGCTGCTGGGTAGCGTCTCGATCGTGTCGCTGGCGACCTTTGCCGCAATCTTCCTCCTGATGGGCGATTCGACCGATCTTGCGCAGATGTGCTTCGTGTTCATCGCGTCGCTGCTTGCCTACCTCATGTTCAACGCCTCGCCGAGCCTCATCATCATGGGTGACGCAGGCTCGCGCATCATCGGCATATTCCTCGGCGTGATGGCGCTGAAAACCTACAACCTGTTCTTCTTCATCCCTGTCGTGCTGGTGATCGTTCTCGACGGCGGAATCGGGCTCTTCAAGCTGCTGTTTATCCGGCTGACAAAGATTAAGGGTTTTCTCAAGTCCGTCCGCACCCCGCTGCACGACCACGCGCGCAAAAACATGGGCTGGTCGGATACGCAGGTCGGCTTTCGCTTTTCCATCATTCAGGTGCTCATCAGCGGCATCTGCGTCGCGGCACTGCTGCTGCGGCGGTAAATCTTCCATCGCGTGCTTGAGCCACTCGCTTGCGGGTGGCTTTTTTGTCGACTTGCAGGCGCGGCAAACGAGCCGCCCTGCCGGACGGCCCGCATACGCATCTGTTTGTCTATTACGCCGCACTACTCTGTTCAGAAGCAGCCGTTCGTCATATAGGTGTTTGACTGCAACACGCTATTCCGTTTAGAAGTAGCCGTTTGGCAGATATTAAAAAAACTGCGGCCTGCGCGTGAGCTTACCCTTAGACTTTTGCAGGAAGAATGTGCCGCGCTCGATATACATCACCGCAAGCGCATCTACGCGATAGTTCCTCACCGCCATGTCTTCGCTCACGGCGTAAAACTCGCTCCAGCGCGGTTCGCTGGCGTTGGGGTCCTGATAGGAAGGCACAACGTACGCAAGCTCTGTCTCCACGCTGCGCATCAGGCAGGCGATGATGGAATACCCGCTGTCGTCCGCGATGTAGGTGCCCTTTTCTGTGGGATTGGATTGCAGCAGCGCCGCGCGCCAGCCCGCGTCATTCACCAGCGCATGCCATTCGGCGGCAGACGCAACGCCCGCAAGACGGTTTGCCAGCTTGAGCAGGTCCGGTTCCTCTCCTTCGGGCACGGGGGGCGGCTCCGGCTCCCGCTGCACAGGCGAACTCATCTCTACGCGGTACGCGCCGCCCTGATGCGCAAGCGCAGCCACGCGATCCAGCGCTTCAGAGACGATCTGCACGCGTCCCTCCCGCGGCCAGGCGGCCTGCTCCACCTTCAGGGGAGAGACCGCTTTGAGCCCGGCAGTAAGCTGATCGTTGATCATCGAGAGAAGTCCTGTTTGACCCTCAGTGACCCGGGCAGCTGTTGCAGTCGATATCGCAAGCGAGGCTAGCA
>JAUYTF010000457.1 GCA_030695285.1 Eubacteriales bacterium
GGTTTTTGGCGTGCCCGAAAGGATTAGAACCTTCGACCCTCAGAGTCGGAGTCTGATACTCTATCCAGCTTAGCTACGGGCACAAGTTTTTAGTTGTCAAATTCTCGCCTGCGACCCGCGGAGTCGGAGTCTGATACTCTATCCAGCTGAGCTACGGGCACAAGTTTTTAGTTGTCAAATTCTCACCTGCAACCAGCGGAGTCGGAGTCTGATACTCTATCCAGCTGAGCTGCGGGCACAAACGATATGCTTTTCTTCGTAATATCACGCGCAAATCGGGAAAAATCCCGCAAAGGCGCGAAGCAGATTATACCACAGGTTTCTTTTCGTAGCAATAGGCGATCGCCTCGCCGACGGTTGCGACGGGTACGAGTTTGAGCCCCGCAATCTTCGGCGCTTTGGCGGATTTGGGCAGAAGCACGGTGTCGTAACCAAGACGCACGCACTCGTTGAGCCTTGTCTCAATCCGGCTCAACGCGCGTACCTCTCCCGTTAACCCGATCTCTCCCAGCGCTGCGGTGCGCGGCGGCAGCGGCAGATCCATCATCGCGGAAGCGACACAGAGCGCAACGGCAAGATCGGTGCTACGCTCGTCGAGCTTTAACCCCCCGACCACGTTGAGGTAGACATCCTTAGTCGAAAGCCTGAGATGCGCTTTCTTCTCCAGCACGGCGAGCAGCAAGCTCAACCTGCCTGTATCCACGCCCGCGCTTGTGCGGCGCGGATTGCCAAACGCGTTGTCGGTCAAGAGCGACTGCACCTCCGCCAGAATCGGACGGGAGCCTTCCATCGGGCAGGTGACGCAGCAGCCGGGCGCAATCTCGCCCGAAAGGAACAGCCGCGAAGGATCGGCCACCTCGCGCATGCCGCCGTCGCCCATCTCAAACACACCCACCTCGTTGGTCGAACCAAACCGGTTCTTGACCGCGCGCAGAAGGCGCAGACCCTCGTGCCGGTCGCCTTCAAAATAAAGCACGGTGTCCACGATGTGCTCCAGCACGCGCGGGCCCGCGATGTTTCCGTCCTTGGTGACGTGCCCAACGATGAGCACGATGACCCCTGTCTCTTTGGCATAGCGCGTGAGCCGCGCGGTTGCGGCGCGCACCTGGCTGACGCTTGCGGGCGCGCCCGCGCTCTCCTCGGAAAGGATCGTCTGAATCGAGTCCACGATCAGCACACCGCAGCGCGTTTTGGTCGCCTCGTCGATGATCTGCTCCAGATCGATCTCGCAGAGCACGTCGATGTCGTTTTTCATGCCGAGGCGGTCGGCGCGCAGCTTAATCTGCGAGGCGCTCTCCTCGCCGGAAACATACAAGACGACGCACTCGCCGGCCAGCGTATCCGCCGCCTGCAGAAGCAGCGTCGATTTTCCGATGCCCGGATCGCCGCCTAAAAGCACCACCATGCCACGGATCAACCCACCGCCCAGCACGCGATCCAGCTCGCCCATGCCCGCGGAGATGCGCTTTTGCGGCAGGGAGACGACGCGGCTGAGCTTCTGGGAGACGGCGGTTCCGCCGAGAGGCGCGCTCTTTACCTTGACCTCGGCGAACTCAGTCATGGTGTTCCAGCTTTCGCACTGTGGGCACTTGCCCATCCATTTGGCGGACTCATAGCCGCACTCGCCGCAGATATAGGTGACGCGTTCCTTATTTGCCATATCAGCCAACGACCCGCAGATATTTCCAGAGGGGCTGTGCGGTGTCGCTCATGTCGCGCCAGAGGGCATAGTTACCGCCCGCCATGACAAACTGCGCGTTGGTTCCCGTCTCGCTGATGACATATGTCTTGTCTTCCGCAAACACGTAGGCATACACGGTTTCATCGCGTCCAAACACCACGCAGGAGGGCGTAATGTCAAAATCGATCACGCCTGCGGCCACGCGTTTTGCCGCGCCGCCGCCAACGCTGATATACAGATCGCTGTTTGCGTCATGATTGCCGCTCAAATAAGCCCAGCGGTCGCCTGCAGACTTGGGGTCGTGCACAAATGTGCCCGCTGCAAAATCCCAGCGGCTGTTGTCGGAGAGCAGCACCGTGCGAATCAAACTGCTGCCTAGGTTTTGCGCATCCGCATCTGCATAGATCACCTGCCCGCTTTTGATCGAGGGGGCGCTATCCGCGTATGCTGCGCGTGTCAGCACCGCGAGTGTGAGCAGCTCGCCGCTCGCGACATCGCAGACCATGAGCTTTGCGGTTGAGCCGGCCGTTCGTTCAGTCCAGACCGCGTAGGGAGGCTCGAGCATGAGCTTTGGCGCATCCAGCGCGAACTCCGCCAGCACAGCCGTTTCCCCCGTGGCTTTATCGAGCCGCACGATGCTTCCGCCGCCATCCGTCTTGCAGTCGGCATACAGAATCACATCCTCGCTCTCGACCGGATAGCGAATTGTGTCGTTGATGCGAGGAAAAGCGATGTTGACGAACGCGCCCGTCTCGGGGTTGAGGCGCACGAGCCTGTCGCATGCGTTCTCGCTAACGCCTGTGGCAAATAGGATTTCATCGCCAAACACGCTGGGGTCGACCACCGCCGCAGGCAGACCATAGCCCGCGCCAAACTGCACGGTCTTGACCTCGTTGGTCAAAATCGGGTTGAGCGGGGAGGCGGTTTGCGGCGCCGCCTCCGCTTTCGGCGTGCTGCCAAAGAGCGGGGCGCCGCTGCTGAGCCGCGCGCCGAAAATCGGCATAGCGACAAACACCACAATCAATACGATCGCGGCAAGCACAGCCAGCGCGATGACGAGCTTGATGAGCGGCCCGTAACTCGTCGCGTCCAGATTCATCCGTCGCTTTGGAGTGTATCTCAAATTTTTACTCATATGTTTCACGCCTTCCATTTTACCGCACGCGCGATGCCCGGTCAACGAAAGAAAGCGTGAACGAACATCCAGCCTGCCTTTGCTGCATGGCATTGATTGACAATCGGAAAAGTTACTATAAAATAGAACTCATATATACATGGATTGCGTTTTGATCGCCTGAAAATCGCTCTTCGAAAATCGCTCTCTATCGAGCTGGTTCCATGCCTGCCCGGGTGCGGCGCCTCTGCCGCTACGAGCAACGCACAAACCGGCACCAGCAACGTCAATTCGCAATAATGGAGGATTCTCATGCTCCTGCTTCGTCTGTTGATCCTGTGTTTTTCGATCTTCGGGTACGTGTTGTTTTTTCACAAACAGCAGCGCATCAAGCTTGCTTTTGCACCGGCGATGAGCGTTTCGTTCATCATGCTGGGTGTGTTCCTGAGCGGTCTGCTAGGCGTGCTGGAGTGGGGCGTTTACCTGCTGCTGCTACTAGGCGTTGCGCTGCTGATATGGATGCTGCTGAAAAAAACGCCCACCGGATGGAAAAAACTGCTGACAAACCCTGCGCTGATCTTTCTGACCCTGTCCGGCGTTCTGCTGTTTCTGCGTTTTCAGAACCGCGTGCTGTACAGCTATGACGACTTCAGCCACTGGGGAACAATCGTAAAAAGCATGCTGATCAACAACAGCTTCCCGTCTTCCGCCAACTCGTTTCTGATCTTTCAGTCCTATCCGCCCGGCAGCGCCTGCTGGATCTATTTCGTCTCCCGCATCCTCGGGGCGAAGGAGGGCTTCTATCTCTTTGCCAACGCAATGCTTACACTTGCGTATCTTTCCACGTTGTTTGCCTTCTTTGGCAAGCGCCGTTGGTATCATCTGATCCTCCCGCTCACGGGCGCGATTCTCCTTTATACAAACGTGCTCGATCCCAACAGCCTGGGCGTAGATGCCATGCTTGCAGCCGCGGGGCTTGCATCCGTTCTCACGATCTACCGTTATCGCGATGAAGTTCTCGCGCGTGCATGGCTGATCCTGCCGATGATTTGCGCGACGATACTGATCAAAAACAGCGGCATATTCTTCTCGCTACTTTCGATGGCGCTCTTTCTGTTTTACTTATCCGAGCAAAAGTCTGAACGTCGCGGCGCGAAATGGGCGGCCGCGCTGGCGGTTGCCATCGTTCCCATCGCGGTGCTGCTTCTTTGGCGCTGGCATGTGTCGGCTTCGTTTTTGAGCGGGTTTGCCACAAAACACGCCATGTCTACGCAGAATTTTCTCAGTTTATGGTCGGCAAATCGGGGTCGCTCGTTGGAGATGCTCCAGTTGATCCTGCTCTGGATCATCAATCCCGTCAGCAACCATACGATTCTGGTGCTGGGCGGGTTTGCCGCGTTGGCCGGTTTAGAAGCGCTCCTGCGCCGCAACAAGGAGGCCAACCAGCGCAACATCACGCTGATTCTCGTGCTCGTTCTATGCACGCTGCTCTATGAGATCGGCATCGCTGGGATGTATCTCTTCAGCATGCCATACGCAGAGTTTTTCTATCAGAACGGCCAGGACTACATTCGCTACAACAGCACATTTGTAGGCTTTCTCTGCGGAATCCTGATTGCATACTGCGGCGTAAAGCTCTCCGACAAAAGCGCGGCAAGCGCGCTCGCATTCAACTGGGTTCTTCGTTTGGGGACGCTCGCGCTGATGCTGATCTGCCTGCTGCCAAATACGAAACTTGGACAGATCATGCCGTCCTACCGCACAGAGCTGGAAACGAAGATTGAAACGCTCCATCATACGATAGAAGAAGCGAACGTTCCACTCGGCGGCAGCTATTATGTAAAAGCTTCTTCGAGCGATGTCGATTTTGCGTCGCATCTGTTCCGCTATCAGCTCTATTCCAGCGACGTAACCATGACCACAATCGCCGTCGATTCCGCAGAGATCGGCGAAGTTGTATCGTTCTACACAGCCTATATCAACTGGGACACCATGCGTGTGTACACCTACGACACATTCGAGGGCTAACCCGAATCCGCGGTTTCCGACTCTTTGATAGGGCCGGCCCGCCCGGCGCTCTGACAAACCGCAACTCAGCATCCATTGGCGCCGCGGGCGCCTTTTTTCTGCCCGCGCTTCATGTTCGTCGCGGTTTGCAAAAACGACTTGCCCGCAGCGTACTCTTTCAAGGAATCACGATTTATGGTATAGTAGCAAAGAAATAGATCGGGGAGTTGACGCATGGCCTACCGCGCATTATACCGCCAATACCGCCCCGCCCGCTTTGCCGAAGTCATCGGGCAGGAGCACATCACCACCACGCTGAAGAACCAGGTGTCGTCTGATCGTCCGGCGCACGCCTATTTGTTCTGCGGCACGCGCGGCACGGGCAAGACCACCTCCGCGCGCATCTTAGCGCGCGCGGTCAATTGCCTTTCGCCAGAAGGCGGCGAACCCTGCGGCAAATGCGAGGCGTGCCTGATCACCGCATCCGAAGGCGCGCACGACATCACCGAGATCGACGCCGCGAGCAACAACAGCGTCAACGATGTGCGCGAACTGATCGAAAACGCGCAGTACGCTCCCATAAAGCTTCGCCGCCGCGTGTTTATCATCGACGAGGTGCATATGCTCTCCGGCGCCGCGTTCAACGCGCTACTCAAAACGCTCGAGGAGCCGCCGGAGCACATCCTCTTCATCCTCGCCACCACGGAGCCGCAGAAGCTGCCCGCGACCATCATCTCCCGCTGCCAGCGGTTTGATTTTCACCGGCTTTCGATTACGGATATCAAAAGCACACTCAAGAGCGTGCTCTTCCGCGCGGGTGCCAGCATCGAGGACGGGGGTTTAACCCTGATTGCGCGTGCGGCGCAGGGCGGCATGCGCGATGCGCTCTCTCTTGCCGACCAGTGCCTCGCCTTCTGCGGGGACAGTGTCACCACGAAGAATGTTTACGACGTGCTGGGCAGCATGGAGGACGCGTTTCTTTTTGATATGTCCCGTGCGCTGCTTGCCTCCAACGCGCCGGAAGCACTGCGCATGCTCGACAGCATCATGCAGGCGGGGCGCGATCTTTCGGTATTCGCTGCCGACCTTGCGGCGCATGTTCGCGCGCTGCTGTTGGCGAGAACCTGCGGTCGGTGTGAAGATCTGCTGGACTGCACCGAGGATGCGATGACGCGCTATCTCGAGCAGGCAAAAGGGGCTTCCGAATCTAGGCTCATGCTCGCGCTGGATCGCCTGATCGCCGCGCAAAACGACATGCGCTATCTGCCCTCTCCGCGCGTGCTGCTCGAAAGCGCGCTTGTGCACATCTGCCGCCCGGAGGACACGCTGTCGCTCGCGAACGTCGAAGCGCGGCTCGACCGCCTCGAATCTCAACTGAAGGATGGGCTTCCCGTACGAGAAGGGTCTGCGCAAAAGCAGGACGTTCATCAAGAAAGCATCCCCGCGCGCGAACCTGCGACGCAACAGACATCGCCGGAGCCCACGCCAACGAATAACCTTGACACGCTTGCGGCGCAGCCCGCGCCCAAAGCGGAGCCGAAACCTGCTAAGCAAGCGCAAACAGACAACGAAGCGCCTTGGATCGATTTAACCCCCCCGCTGGAGAACTGGGCACCGGAAGACGAATATGCCCTTTCCCCGCAGGAAGAGATCGTCCTCATCGCGCCAAAGCCCGATCCAAAGCCATCGAAAGCCACGCCCGCGCCGAAATCGACAGGCAACGCCGACTCCGACGACGCGGCGGCCATCTGGCGCGCGGCGATTGCCGGCATTCCCAATATGTTCGTTGCCGCGCTTGCTAAAGAGGCGACGGCGCTGCGCTTTGAGCAAAACACGCTGACTGTAGGCTTTACTAAATCGCAGGAGACGAAGCATAAAAATCTCTCCGCGCCGGTCAACTTTGAGCCGACGCAGCGCGCTCTGCAAACGGTGAAGCCCGAGGCAAAGCTCGTGATCACCACCACGAAAGCAGCGCCCGCCAGCGATCAGGCGGAGGAAATGGCAAAGGCTCTGTTCGGGGACAAGCTGACAATAGAATAAATCACTCAAAATATAACAATTTTTCAGACTGTTTTTATAAAAACAATTATTTCAGGAGGAACTTTTTTATGGCAAAGGGCGGATTCCCCGGCGGAATGGGTGGCGGCAACATGCAGCAACTGATGGTGCGAGCCCAGAAGATGCAGCAGGATGTGCAGCGCGCGCAGGCGGAGCTCAACGTGCGCGAGTTTACCGCCAGCAGCGGCGGCGCCATGGTGAACGTGACCGTCACTGGCAACAAGGACGTAAAAAGCATCGTCATCAATCCCGCTTGCGTCGATCCCGACGACGTGGAGATGCTGCAGGATCTCGTACTCTCCGCTGTCAACGAGGCGCTGCGCACCGCGACCAAGACCGTTGAAGACGAAATTGGCAAAATCACGGGGGGAATGGGGCTTGGCCTGTAAGTATGCTTACCATTGAACCCATCGTCCGGCTCACGACGCAGCTCGCGCGCCTGCCCGGCATCGGGCAGAAGTCCGCGCAGCGGCTTGCTTACCATATTCTCGACACACCGCTGGCGCAGGCGCAGGAGCTTGCAGCCGCCATCATCGCCGCGCGCGAGAAGGTGGTGGACTGCCCCATCTGCGGCACGTATACAGACGTCAGCCCCTGCGGCATCTGCGCGGACACGGGGCGCGACGGCAGCATACTCTGCGTGGTTTGCGACGCGAAGGATGTAATTGCCATGGAGCGCACGCGCGAGTTTCACGGCAAGTATCATGTGTTGCACGGCGTGCTCTCACCCGTGGACGGCGTTGGCCCCAACGACATCCGCATCAGCGAGCTCGTCGAGCGCGTCAAGGCGGGCGGAATAAAAGAGGTGATCCTCGCGACCAATCCGGACGTAGAAGGCGAGGCGACCGCCAGCTACATCGCGCGGCTGCTCAAACCCATGGGTGTCTCCTGCTCGCGCATCGCGCATGGCATCCCCATCGGCGGCAACCTGGAGTATACGGACGAGGTAACCTTAGCAAAGGCCATGGAAGGCAGAAGGCCTTTGTAAAACAAGCCTAACGCTTTAGATCATCAAAAAAGCATTCGTGAAACAAGGAGCTGTCAAAACTGGTAGCTCCTTTTGCGCGGAGATGTTGTTTTATATTTTAGGTCGGATATCATCCGCCCGCATCAAAAACACAAATACCGATCAGCTTTTTTTCAACGGAACACTCAATTTTTCCGTCTGTCTCACAAGCACACCCGATACGCCGTCGGCAACGCGTGGGATTCGTCCAGCACGATCCAACCCTCCGGCAATGCTTCCGCAGAAACCTCGGCGGAGCACACGCGCATATGCCACTCGATATGCGTGAAGATGTGCTTGCGCTCATAAAAGCGCAGTTCGCCGGCGGGCAATATGCCGTGTTCGCCGAGCCACGCGGCGGCTTCGGCGTCCGATAGTTCCCCCGGGGTCTCCGGTAGCTGCCACAAGCCCGCGAGTAGGCCGATTTCGGGACGGCGAAAGCCGACGAGGCCACCATGGATCGTGAGCGCGAACACCGTTTTTCTCTCGATTTTTCTCGCCCTTTTTGCGCCGATCACGGGCAGCTGCGCAGTTCTTCCCTCCCGATACGCCGCACAGAAGTCCCGCACGGGGCATTCGCCGCATTTGGGCGCGCCGTTTGGCAGGCAGACGATAGCACCGAGCTCCATCAGCGCCGCGTTGAACACACCCGGCTGATCCGTGGGCACGAGCGGCAGGAGAAACGCGCGCACTTCTTTTTTGAACGCAGGATCGCGGATATCCCGCTCCATGCCAAAGAGCCGCGCATAGACGCGCAGCACGTTTCCGTCCACGGCGGGAACCGCCTCGCCATACGCGATAGACGCGATCGCCCCGGCAGTGTATTCGCCGATGCCAGGCAGGGCGAGGAGCGCGTCGTAGCTTTGCGGCATTTTTCCAGCAAACCGCGAGACGATCTCGCCCGCTGCTCGTTTCAGGTTTCGCGCGCGGCTATAGTACCCCAACCCCTCCCAGAGCTTGTGCAGGCGGTCGTCGTCCACGCTTGCTAGCGCGAAGACATCTGGAAGCTTCCGCAAAAACCGCTCGTAATACGGAATCACGGCTGCAACCCGCGTCTGCTGGAGCATGATCTCGCTGATCCAGACAGCGTAGCCATCCCTCGTCCTTCGCCAGGGGAGATCACGCATAGAGCGCAGATACCATTCCATCAAGGGTGCAATCCAGTTCATGCCATCAGTATACCATATAAGAATCGCGCAATCTGCGTGAAAAATTACGCTGAGATGCGCGAAGATTGTGCTATACTGTCTTTTTAAAGAAGTCATGTCCTCGAGCATACGCTAGAGGCATGTGACCAAACCTTAGAGGTGATAAAAATGGACTACAGTGAACTGACCCGTCAGGCGGCAGAGGCCGTCGACCATCTTCTCGCGAGCGCCCAATACCGCAAGGGCGATATCTTCATCGTCGGCTGCTCGACGAGCGAAATCACAGGTCACCGCATCGGCTCAGCCTCCAGCCAGGAGGCAGCGGGGGCTGTGATGGACGCGATCCTACCGCGTGTGACCGAGGCGGGATTATATCTTGCCGTACAGGGCTGCGAGCACATCAACCGCGCCATCTGCACGAGCCGCGCCTGCATGGAAGAGTACCGCCTGCAGGAAGTATGGGTGCGCCCGTGGCTGCACGCGGGCGGCGCGTTTGCAACCGAGGCATATAGCCGCATCCCCGACCGCGTGATGGTGGAGGATGTAGCTGCGCAAGCCGCGCTCGGTATAGACATCGGCGGTACGCTCATCGGCATGCACCTGCACCCAGTCGTGGTGCCTGTGCACACCGAGCAGCGCAAGATCGGCGAGGCTTCCTTCATCCTCGCAAAGACGCGGCCAAAATATGTTGGCGGCCCGCGCACGCAATATCAGGAGGATGAACCCGCGCATAAATAAGCGTTTTTACCTGTATTTGATACCAAATATGGTGTGTTCATGCCTCGTGCATACAGCATAAAGTGTTCAATCGAGCGCATAAAACACTCAAAAAGCGCCCAAACATTGCGTTTGATCAGACATCTTGCAAAAAAAATACATTGCAATTTTACAATTGAGTGTACTATACTAACCTTGGTATCCGCGTATCGGGTCTGTGGTTGAAAATCGATGCCAGTCGCAGGCAAAACGATCCACGTAAGCGGGCAAAGCCCCGTGAGCATGGTGCGGTCTAGATGTAAGTCCAACCGAAGCATATCAAAAACATGCATTTCGAGAGAAGCAGTAGTGAGAGGCTCACCGCCGGGTAGCGACACTTCCAGTTGGCGTGTGTGGGGTCAAAAACCAGGTCAGCCGGCACACGGATATCAAAAAATTTCACGAACCGAAAAGGGGAAAAAGCCAAATGTTCCAAGACAAGACACTGGTATGCAAGGATTGCGGTAAGGAATTCATCTTTACGGTCGGCGAGCAGGAGTTTTACGCGGAGAAAGGGTTCCAGAACGAGCCTGTCCGCTGCAAAGACTGCCGCTCCAGCCGAAAGACAACGCGCAGCAGCGACCGTGAGATGTTCGATGCGGTCTGTGCAGAGTGCGGCACTGCCACCAAAGTCCCGTTCCAACCCAGAAACGACCGTCCCGTGTACTGCAGCGCCTGCTTCCAGAACCACAAGGACAGTTAACGCATTCCCCTTATTCCGTTCTCGGATATAATCGGAATCAGAGTTCACTAAAACGACCTGAGAGGCGTTTCCTTAAAGCGGAAACGCCTTTTCCGATTTTTGGAGCGATTTTTTGCGCACTCGCTCTCTTGTCATTCGAAAAAACACGTGATATGCTCACAAAGAAAGTAACCGAAGAAATCGAGGAAGATAAAAAACATGGAATCCGTCAAAGACCGCTTTCTGCGGTATGTGAAGATCGACACCGAATCGGAACAGCACGTAGACAAAATCCCCAGCACCGACAAGCAGCTTGTGCTCTGCCATCTGCTGCACGATGAGCTCATTGCGTTAGGCGCTGAGGATGTCAAGCTCGATCCGCACGGCTACGTCACCGCGACCATCCCCGCCAACACGAAGCGGAGCGCGCCCGTGATCGGGCTGCTTGCGCATGTGGACACCGCGGACGCGGTCAGCGGCGCAAACGTAAAGCCAGTACTCACGCCAAATTATGCGGGCGGAGACATCGACATGGGCAACGGCTACACGCTCTCGCCCGCCGATTCCCCTGCGCTATTACAGCACCTCGGCGAGGAGATCATTTGCACAGACGGCACGACGCTGCTGGGCGCGGACGACAAGGCGGGCGTAGCTGAGATTATGACGCTCTGCGAGCGCTTGTTGCAACCCGGCGCGCCGGAGCACGGCAAAATCCGCATTGGCTTCACACCGGACGAAGAGGTTGGCCGCGGGGTGGATCTCTTCGACGTGCCCGCGTTCGGCGCGGACTTTGGCTATACGGTAGACGGCGGTGCGCTGGGCGAGATCAACTATGAATGCTTCAACGCCGCGAGCGCGGAAATTCGCATTCAGGGGCGCAGTACGCACACCGGCAGCGCGAAAGGGCGCATGATCAACGCATCGCTCGTGGCGATGGAGCTGCACGCCCTCTTGCCAAGCCTTGAAAACCCCGCCTGCACCGCAGAGTATGAGGGGTTTTTCCATCTGGAGCGGCTGGATGCGCGCGTTGACAGCGCGTATCTTTATTACCTATTGCGTGATCACGACATGGAGAAGTTTGAGCAGAAAAAAGAGTTGATGGAAAAAGCCTGCTCGTTTATGAACGATAAGTACGGCGCGGGCACGGTCTCGTTGGAGATGAGCGACACCTATTACAACATGAAGCCCAAGGTGCCGCAGTTCATCGTGGACGCGGCGATGCGCGCCATGGAAGCCGTCGGTATCGCGTCGTTCTGCGCGCCCATCCGCGGGGGCACGGACGGCTCGCGCCTGAGCTACATGGGCCTGCCCTGCCCCAACCTCTGCACCGGCGGGCATAACTTCCACGGGCGGTACGAGTTCATCAGCACAGAAGCGATGGAGAAGGTGGTTGAGATGCTGGAAGCGCTCGTTCTTTCGTTTGTGAAATAGAAAGGATAGTCACAATCTACTAGAAACGCTTGCTTTTTCGTTTGATAAGATGAAAAGGATCGGAATTACGATAGGTTTCTAAAAGACTATAACAAAGTACCAAAGAAGCAGGAATTGAAATAGCCGGTCTGATCCATTGGAGAATGAATATACATACCGGCATGCTCAGATAAGCAAGCGAAAGCGTAGGAATCAACTTGCTATAAGAGTGACAAGCAGTATTCAAAACAGAGTTCTCACGATTATTCTTTATTAGACTTGGGATTCATTTCTGTTCTATCCTTCGCGCTAATCCAAAATACTCCACGCGGAGAACCAGTGCCACAACTAACCTCTCAGACGGCATATCCCCAAAGGCTTCTGCATTAACTTCTTTCGGCTCGAAAACGTGTTGGTCTATAGAGACGAGACGCTTACCGTACTCTCATATGCGTCCCTTAGTCAACTCGTTTCAAAATCTCGTTTAATACGCCCGAGAACATCTCCGGAAAGAGTGCATCCTCTTGTGCGAAATAGTTTTTGTAAAATTGTACTTCTTCTCGGTCAGTAGGTACTATTCTTTGATACACGATAAACAGATATCCATTGCCCATATCAAATCTCATTGACTCTACAAAGTGGGTTTGTGGAATATCGCTGTAAAATGCGCTATTATATTTTCCTGCAATGCTTGCGTCGCAAAACGGCTCGCAGGTTAACACATACTTAGACATCAAAAGCTCTTCAGGAAAGTAATGCGTTCCTAATATCGCAGAACCATATGACAAACGTAAGCTGACAGACCGGTCCGGCAAATCACAACTACGAAATATATCGGGATTGTAGGGGAGTCCATGCGGAATCATATATGCGGACTCGGATTCAGAACAGTTCTCGACCAACCAACGATTCACTTTTCTAATCTGCTCAATATCATTTCGACGAGGTAGTGTGAGAGGTGCTTTTGAAAACAAAAAAGGAATTGATGTAGTACTCGCAGCGCCACAGACAATTGCATTTGATAAGCTAAACCCAAGAATAATCATTGC
>JAUYTF010000465.1 GCA_030695285.1 Eubacteriales bacterium
CTGCATGACAAAGGTCTCCGAGGGAATGGTGATTCAGACAAACTCGGAGCGCGTCCGCCGCGCGAGAAAGGTGCTCTATGAGCTGCTGCTGTCGGATCACTCAAAAGACTGCCTGAGCTGCAAGCGCAATCAAAACTGCGAACTCCAGGCGCTCGGCAGGCAGCTTGGCGTGGAGGCGACGCGCTTTGAGGGCGAACGGTCCGAATGCGTGATCGATATCTCCACCTCCATCACGCGCGATATGTCCAAGTGCATCCTCTGCAGGCGCTGCGTGACCGCCTGCAACGAGATTCAGGGCGTAGGCATCATCAACGCTCAAAACCGCGGCTTCAAAACCGTGATCAGTCCTGCGATGGAGCTGGCAATTGGCTCCGTGAACTGCGCGTTTTGCGGCCAGTGCACGGTGGTTTGCCCGGTTGGCGCGCTCAAGGAGACGGACTCAATACAGGCTGTCTGGGAGGCCATCAACGACAAGAACAAGCGCGTCATCGTGCAGACCGCGCCGGCCATCCGCGTTGCCATTGGCGAGGAGTTTGGATACGAACCCGGCGCGCGGGTCACCGGAAAGCTTGCCGCAGCATTGCGCAGGCTGGGGTTTGACGACGTGTTTGATACCAACTTCACCGCTGATCTGACGATTCTCGAGGAAGGAACCGAGCTGCTCTCCCGCGTGAAGAGCGCGTTGACCGGCGGAGAGGCGACACTGCCGATGATTACGAGCTGCAGCCCGGGCTGGATCAAGTATGTCGAGCACACGTATCCGGACTCGCTAAACCATCTCTCCACCTGCAAGTCGCCCCATACGATGCTGGGCGCACTGGCAAAATCCTATTACGCGGGCAAGATTAAACGCGAGCCGAAGGATATCTTCGTGGTATCCATCATGCCGTGTACGGCCAAGAAAAGCGAGATCGTACGCCCTGAAATGAAGAACGACGGCCTTGCAAACGTGGACGCGGTGCTCACCACGCGGGAGCTTGCCAATATGATCAAGGAGATGGGCATCGACTTTGCCAACCTTCCGGATGAGGAGTTTGACCAGCCGCTGGGCATGTCCACGGGCGCTGCCGATATCTTCGGCCTCACTGGCGGCGTCATGGAGGCAGCGCTGCGTACGGTTTACGAGCTCGTCACAGGACGGGAGCTGCCGTTTGACGGCCTGCATGTGACACCCATCGTCGGTCTCGACCAAGTCAAGGAGGCGGCGATCACGATCGAAAACCCCGTGGAGGCTTACAAGTTCCTCGACGGGGTGACCGTTCGCGTTGCGGTCACGAGCGGCCTCACAGGGGCGAACATACTCATGGAGCAGGTGGCAGCAGGCACTTCGCCGTATCATTTCATCGAGGTGATGGGTTGCCCCGGCGGCTGCATCATGGGTGGCGGACAGCCAAGATCGGACGATCCGCAGGTGCGAGTCAAGCGCCTGAGCGGCCTTTATACCGAAGACGAGGCAAAGGTGCTGCGCAAGTCTCATGAAAACCCGTTCATCACGCAGCTTTACGCCGAGTATCTGGAGCACCCCAACGGACACAAGTCTCATGAACTGCTGCACACGCACTATGTGCGCCGTGGAGTGTTCAATGAGTACACCAAGGAGCGCTTCGATCTTGGCATGCGCCTTGCGGAAAAGAAACGCGATACAACAGCGGCTCAGCCGGTGAGCGCGGCGAAGGCAGACGGCGCAAGATCGCGCGAGGAGATCGAGTCCATCCGTGTGCTGGCGCTGGAGGCGGAGAATACGCGCCTCAAGGCGGAGCTGACGGACGTCACGGAGACGGTCGGCTTCTTCAAGAATGTGATTGCGGACTATGCAAGCCGCAGCAAGTAGACTTGCCGCATATTGACCCAGATGATGAATCGCGGGGGCTGCCTGCATTGCGGCCTCCGCGATTTTGCGCGGACAGGGGCGAAATGAAGAATCGCCGCGCATGGCCGAAGATTCAGCGGCGAAGTGGCTTGAAACGCCGGCCGAAGCGAGATAGAATGATAACATCATGTTTTTTCACACGTATCGGAGGATCGCATGAATTCTGACATCCGGCTGTTGATCGTAGACCAGAGCAGTGCCGTTCGTGGCGAGATTCGTCAGCTCGCTGTGACGCAGGGGTATACCTTTGACGAGGCGGTGGACGGAATTGCGGCGCTCAAGCTCTTTCGCCGCAACGACTACAATCTGATCGTCATGGATACCGACCTGCCGGAGCTGGATGGCAGGAACGTCTGCCGCCAGATTCGCAAAACCTCCGATATTCCAATTCTGTTTATCAGCGCAAGAACGAGCGAGCAGGATAAGCTCTGCGCGTTTGAAATCGGTGCGGACGATTTCATTACAAAGCCATTTTATGCGCGTGAGCTGCTTGCGCGCATCAAGGTTTTTCTCTACCGAACGGGCAGCCAAAACAAGCAGATCGCCGCGAAACTCGCGTTTAACGGGCTTTTCATCAATACGGTCTCTCGCGAGGTCACGATCGATGACCGGCCGGTGTCGCTTACCCCGAAGGAATACGACCTACTGCTCTTCCTCTCGCAAAACCCGAACAAGGCGTATTCCAGAGAAGCGCTGCTCAACGAGGTTTGGGGATATTGCTTCACGGGATCGGATCGCACCATAGACACGCATATCCGCGCGCTGAGGGAAAACATCCGCCCGTACGACACCTACATCGCGACCGTGTGGGGCTTTGGCTATAAGTTTTTGATTTAGAGTTTGAGGCATAACGACCTGACACGCGATTCGAAAAGAATGTATGCATTGCCTGCTTGGTGAGAACGGACGATGGTTTGTGCCGCCGCATCCGTGAGCCAACTTAAGAGGAACAACAGATAAAAAGCCTCGCCAAAGGAAAAACGCAAGATCACTCTGTTTTGTTAAGACAGAGAGATAACGAGTGTTTTGCTTTCAGTTGATGTATGGAGAAAAAAAGGAGGAATGCTTCTCCTTTGCTTGTGGGTTCAGGCTTTTCGGCTTGACACGATAGTTTGAGGTGGGGAGATATAAAAAAGAGCATAGCCGCTTTGGCAACTTGTAGGTGCAGGTTTTGCAAGACACTACAAGTTAGCAAAGGGTTATGCTTTTCACGTTTTTTCGTATTAGCAAAGGGTTATGTTTTAACATTTTTTATCGTATTAGCAAAGAGTTATGTTTTAACATTTTTTATCGTGTTAGCAAAGAGTTATGCTTTTCACGTTTTTATCGAACTAGCAAAGGATTATGCTTTTCACGTTTTTTCGCAGATGAATTGGATATAAGAACATAGGATGTTGTGGCGGCAGGAGCAGGCGCTCTAAAAAATATGCAAGGCTCGGGTTCATGTCTGTACAGATTTGCCAAGGCTGTTACATACCCAACCGGTATATTCTGGCGATGGGTACAAGCCGCACCGTTATGATGAAGTAAGCCGCCCTATCCAAGCGGCGCGTCATCACTCACACAGGCCAAGGATACGCCGGTAGAGTTCCACGCCCGTGAGCAGCACGCTCTCGTCAAAATCAAACTTGCCGTTGTGCAAAGGCATACGGTGTGTTTCGTCGCCGGCGCCAAGCAGCAAAAACAGCCCCGGCACCTGCTCCTGATAGAATGAAAAATCCTCGCTGGCCATGACCGGGTCGGCAATGACCATGTCCGTGTCCTTGTCGATCAAAGTATAGACCGATTCGACGAGTGAACGCGGATTGTCGACACAGGGATAGTGCATCAGCTTGCGGAATGTTATCCTTGCGCCTGTCGCGAGCTGAAGTCCGCGCACGATAGACTCAATGCGCGCAATTAAATCGGAAAATACCTCGTTTGAGAACGCGCGCAGCGTGCCGGACATGGTGACCTTGTCCGCGATCACATTGTGCGCAAGGCCGCCCTCAATTCTGCCGATCGTGAGCAGCGCGTCCTGATGCGGATCGATGCTGCGCGTGATCACCGTCTGCACCATCGTGATCAGCTCCGCTGCAATCACGATCGCGTCCACGCCAAGCTGCGGCATCGCACCGTGCGCGCTCTTGCCGCGTACGATGATCTCAAACTCGCCGGTCTGCGCCATCATCGGACCCCAGCGCACAGCAATCTTTCCCTTCTCCACCGCAGGCCAAACGTGCAGCCCGTAGATGCGATCGACAGATGGGTGATGCAACGCGTCCGCTGCGATCATGCGCTTTGCGCCGCCATGCCCCTCCTCTGCGGGCTGGAACAGCAGCACAACGTTGTCCCGCAGTTCATCCCTATGCGCCTGCAGGAGGCTTGCCAGCAGCAGCAGCATGGTCATATGCCCGTCGTGACCGCATGCGTGCATCATTCCCGCGTGCTTTGAGCGATAGGCGACGCGGTTTTGTTCAACAACGCAGATCGCGTCCATGTCCGCGCGAAACGCGATTGTCGAGCGCGGCTGCTTCGCGTAATACACAGCTTTTAAGCCCGTTCCCGCGATGCGCTCCAGGCTGTCCGGCTCGCAAAGGCGCAGCGCAGATTCGACGTATGCCTGCGTCTGCGTTTCCGCATATGCCGTTTCGGGAATGCGATGCAGCGCGCGCCGTATGCGCTTGCATGCTTCCAACAGCGAGGCAATATCTGAATGCAATTCCATGAATCAATCCCCCTGTCGTCTATTTCCCGCATTTCACTCTCATGTGACGGCAGCGCGGTGTCTTTGCGTTTGCTTGTTTTGCGTGCTGTAAACGGAATATGGAACCTTGTTGCTTAGCATAACCTTTTCATCATATTTTATTGCGTAAAGATTGTCAATCAGCGCAGCTTTCAGCGATTCGTTATTCTCTGAGTAGAATAGGGACTATTTCTCAAAACTGTTTATAATACATATATATAGAAAGACTTCAATTATTTTTGGATTTCCGATGCAAGAATACGACAATTTTAAATCGCATGTTCTATCGAATGATTCTGTACTATTTTAGGTTGCAGATGCAAGAAACGCGATAGCGTTGGTTCGCTGTCATACAGAAAGACTGGATTATACTAAGGTCTGCTGATGAGAACATAAGAAAACTTTAATTACCCGGGGTGTTATTCATGGATTTTAAGGAACTGGAATCGTTTGTCACGATTGCGAAAGTAAAGAGCTTCAGCAAGGCTTCAGAGGAGCTTTTTTTCACCCAGCCCGCTCTGAGCAACCACATCTCCAAACTCGAGAAGGAGCTTGGCATCACGCTGTTTGAGCGAAACAACCGCAAAACCGTTCTAACTCCGGCCGGAAAGCAGTTCTATATATCGGCGCAGGAGATTTTAAATCAGCGTGAAAATGCGCTGCTCAGCCTCGAAAAATATCAGGGCAAAATCGACGGCATGCTTCAGATCGCCACGAGTTCCGTGCCTGGCCAGTATATCATGCCGGATATACTCACGGGCTTTCACAAGATCTATCCGGATGTGTCGTTCAATCTGCATTATTTAAGCTCCGGCGAGCTCATCAGCCAGATTGTTGCCGGCGACCTCGATTTCGGCTTTGTGGGCGCCAGTCCCGATAATCGCAACATCGTCTATGAGAAAGTTGCAGACGACGAGCTGGTCGTCATCGCGCCAAATCGGGAACCGTTCATCCAGATGACGTCGATTACGTTTGAGCGCCTGCTCGACGAACCGCTGCTTTTGCGCAAGGAAGGTTCCGGTACGCGCAAGGCGTTTGATAATGCGTATAACGCATTCGCCCTCCTCGGCAAACCTGCCCATATCCTGTCATATATGGATAATAACGAGATGATCATGCTTTGCGTCAAGGCGGGGCTGGGGTTGTCACTTGTCTCGCAAATATCGATCGAAGACAAGGTTAAGGCCGGCTTTTTAAAGGTGCTGCCGGTTGAGGATTATGACTTTCACCACGCATTCTATTTCGTATACGCAAAGAACCGCTCGCTCTCTCCGCTCGTGATGCGCTTTCGCGATTTTACGCTACAAAACGCCGGATTCGTTATACCTTATGTCCCAACGGATGTATAACGTGCGCTTATCCAAAAGGTGCGTGTATTGCATTTTATCATATAGCCTTAAAAAACGCCCGCTTGCGGCGTTTTTCGGTATTTTAGGGTGCATCTGCGATTGACAATCGCAAAATAGCGCGCATATAATCAAGCCTAACATCATTTTCACATCGGATCTTAAATAACGATCAAGGAGTACACAACAAGTGAATAAACTCGTTATTGCATTGGGGGGTAACGCGCTGCAGGAAGCAGGGCAGCCGGCGACAGCGGAAGCGCAACTTGCGGTTGTGATAAAAACGTCGGAGTACATCGCCAGAATCATCGCCGAAGGCTATCAGGTCGTGATCGCGCATGGCAACGGCCCGCAAGTTGGCCGCATTGTGCTGCAGAACGAGTACGCGGTCTCCGTCTCGCCTGCGATGCCGTTCGATGTATGCGGCGCCATGAGCCAGGGTATGATTGGCTACCAGATTCAGCAGGGGCTTACAAAAGTACTCAAAGAACACGGCATCCACAAGAAGGTCATCACGCTCGTGACACAGGTTGTCGTCGATCAGAATGACCCGAAGTTTAAAAATCCTTCCAAACCGATCGGTCCGTTCTACTCCGAAGAAGAGGCCAAACGGATCGCCACGGAGCAGGGCTATATCATGAAGGAAGACTCAGGCCGGGGCTGGCGCAGGGTGGTAGCATCTCCGGTTCCGACCGAGATCGTCGAACTCGACGCGGTCAAATGCCTTGTCGAGAACGGATTCATCGTTGTAACCGTCGGCGGCGGCGGGATTCCGGTCATACGAACCGCTTCGGGCGACATCGAGGGCACGGCGGCTGTCATCGATAAGGATCTGGCCAGCGAGAAGCTCGCAGAGGATCTGGACGCGGACGCGCTCATCATTTTAACGGCGGTCGAGAAGGTCAGCATCCGCTACAATCAGCCTGATCAGTTGGACCTCGATACACTCTCTGTAGCCGAGGCAAAGCAGTATATCGCGGAAGGGCACTTTGCGCCCGGCTCAATGCTGCCAAAGATCGAGGCTGCGATCATGTTTGTCGAGAGCAAGAAAGGCCGCAAAGCAATCATCACATCGCTGGACAAGGCGCTCGACGCCATCGGCGGCACGGCCGGCACGACGCTCTGCTGAAGAACGGACAGAAATAAGATTATAAATTGTATCAACACAAAGTAAATAGAAACAGAAGTTGCATGAAGCACGGAATCGAATAAGATTCGCATCTGCTGAAAACAAGATTGAATTAGAGGAGGCACGCATATGAATCAGGAATTTATGGGTCTGGATATTCTCAACGGTTATCAGTTTACCAGCCAGCAGCTCGACACGATCATGAACACCGCCGCGCAGTATGAGAAGCGCGTGAAACAGGGCGAAGTGATTCGCGATCTCGAGGGCATGGTGGTGGCAAGCCTGTTCTTTGAGCCTTCTACGCGCACGCGGCTCTCGTTTGAGTCGGCGATCAACCGCACAGGCGCAAAATGCATCTCCATGGCGGATGCAAAGGCCTCTTCGCAATCAAAGGGCGAGACGCTGCAGGACACGATCAGCACCATCGACGGCTACGTGGACGTCATCGTCATGCGGCATCCCGAAAAGGGTTCGGCCAATGTTGCTGCGGATATCGCGGTTCATCCCGTGATCAACGGCGGCGACGGCGCGGGCCAGCACCCGACGCAGGCACTGCTGGACATCTACACAATGCGCAAGGAAAAGGGGCACATCGGCGGCCAGACCATCACGTTCCTGGGAGACCTCAAGTACGGGCGCACGGTGCATTCGCTGGGTTATTTCATGCAGCAGCTTGAAAACAAGATGATCTTTTGCTCGCCGGAAGAGCTCAAAATGCCCGAGGAAATCACAAATGAGCTGCGCGCGCGCGGCGCGGACATCACGGAAACGACGGATGTTTCCTCCGCACTCGCCGTGTCCGACTTCGTATATGTTACCCGTGTGCAGCGTGAGCGATTCCCCGATCAGGAGACCTATGACCGCTGCAAGGGCAGCTACATCGTAAACAAAGATCTGATCAATCGCTCCAAGAAGGGGATAACGATACTGCATCCGCTCCCGCGCGTTGACGAGATCTCCACGGAAGTCGATTCTTACGAGGGTGCGGCGTATTTCCGCCAGGCGCACAACGGCATGTATCTGCGCATGGCGCTGCTCGGGCTCGTGACCGGCAGGGTTTAAACAAAACTTATTTCGGCGGGCTTGGCTTGAGCGCATTTCCGCTCCGGCATGGAAAAGGAGGATGGAACATGGTGTTTGATCGCGTCATTAAAAACGGTATGCTCGTCACGCCAACGGAAACGCGCAGGGCAAACATCTGTATTAAGGACGGGAAAATCGCAGCGATTACCGACTGCGGCTTGCCCGTAACCGCGAACGAAGAGACCGACGCCTCGGGCAAATACGTCCTGCCCGGCCTGATTGATTCGCATGTGCATTCCCGCGACGGGTTCTGCGGCGCGCATCACAAAGAGGACTTTTTCCATTCCTCCATGGCAGGCGCCTGCAGCGGCGTTACAACCATTCTCGAAATGCCAAACTGCAACCCCGCCGTGTATGACGTAGAGCGTATGCACGAGCTTATCGCTTGCATCACGCCCAAGGCGCACGTCGATTTCGGCGTTTGGGGCCTCTGCCTTGGGGAACTGAACAATGAAGCGCTTCCGGCGCTCGCAGAAGCCGGTGTCATCGGGTTTAAGTTTTTCTGGGGTTATGCGATCGACGCGAAGAACTACCAGCTCATCTATAATTATCGGGAGGGGATGGAACACGTCATCCCGCCGCTGGATCAGGGTGAGGTATATAAAATATTCCGCACGGTCGCTAAAACCGGCCTGCAGGTGGCAATCCACGCCGAGAACTTCGACATCATCAAGCTCCTGACCGCTGAAATCATGGCAACCGGCGACAAGAGCTATGCGGCAATGCTCCGCGCGCGGCCATCCGTCTCGGAAACAACGATCATTGAAACCGCCATATTGATCGCAAAAGCGTTGGGCACGCATCTGCATATCCTGCATCTGGCCGCCGGAGACGGCGTAGAACTCATCCGCAGGGCGCAAAAGGACGGCGTGCACGTCACCGGCGAAACCTGCCCGCACTATCTCACGCTGACGGACAGGGACGCAGAGCGCGTCGGCTCTTTGATCAAGGGCTATCCGCCTGTGCGCACGCAAAAGGATCAGGATCAGCTCTGGGAAGGTCTGCTCGACGGCACACTCGCACACGTCTGCTCCGATCATGCGCCGCACACGCCCGAGGAGAAGAAGCTCGACCTTTGGAGCGCGCCGGCAGGCATGGCGGCAATCGAGACCATGCCGCTTGTGATGCTCGACGCGGTCAATCGGGGTAAACTCACCATCAACGAGTTCTGCCGCGTGCTTTCCGAAGCGCCCGCGCGCCTCTACAATCTGTACCCCGAGAAAGGCTCGCTCGCCGTTGGCACCGATGCAGATCTCGTGCTCATCGATATGCAGGCACGCTATACATTCGCGCAGGATTCGATGCACTCGCGCACGAAGCTCTCCCCATACGACGGTATGTCGATGACAGGAAAGCCGGTTATGACCGTTTTGCGCGGAACCACGATCGCAGAAAACGGAGAAATCGTCGGAACGCCCTTAGGGCATTTCATCCGTCCTGTCGAATGAACAGGCGCTCAGTTTTCACAGTTTCAGCCCCGACGCATCGCGTCGCAGCTGAACTATTTAATCTTTTAATGCAGGCGTCGTAGTGTCATGTAATTTTATACATCAGATGAAAAGCATCAATTAATCTTATGGCTGTTGCTTTCCAGGCTTATTGTTACGACCAAATCGCTGTGTTATCATGAGGAATCAACATCTAATCAATCGATTACAAATCGCATTCAGCAATCACAACAGAATTAATACACGAAGCACGAACGCTTTCGGACAGGATAGAACGAGGAGGCAACGCACTTATGGCATTGTTGGAAACCAAGGATCTCTCCATCAACTTCGGTGGGCTATGGGCGGTTAGCGATGTGGATTTCGCGATTGAGCCGCGGCAGATCATCGGCCTGATCGGCCCAAATGGATCCGGAAAGACCACGTTTCTCAACATCGTGAGCGGCATCTATTCCGCTACGAGGGGCGAGGTGTTTCTCAGCGGAGAAAAAATCACGAACCTCAAGCCTTACCAGATTTTCCAAAAAGGCATTTCCCGCACCTACCAGTCCAGCCGCCTTTGCTGGAATCTCTCCGTCGCCGACAATCTTTTGATGGGCACCTACACTTCGCAAAAGCACAATATTTTTGATTCGATCATTAGACCCCGCAAAGTCAACAATGAAATATATGACTATCTGGACAAAGGGCTTGAGATGCTCTCGTATTTCAACCCTGCTCTGGTCGACCGCAGGTATGACCTGGCCAAAAACATTCCGCACATCGACCGCCGTCGAATCGAGATTACGCGCGCGCTTCTGAGCCATCCGAAGGTGCTGCTGCTCGACGAGCCGACCGCGGGCCTCAATGACGAAGAGACCATGTCCATGATGGACGAGATCCGGATGATCAAGGAAAAACT
>JAUYTF010000467.1 GCA_030695285.1 Eubacteriales bacterium
CGCGGTAACTTGCGATGCTGTCGTAGCCGCGGTTGCTGGCGTAGAGAAACTCGCCATTGGGGTGTAGCTTGATGCATGCGGCGGTGGTGTCCGCGACGCAATCGTTCGGTAGCGTAGGCAGGGACTGGAGGAATTTCGCCGCTCCCGTCCCGCTGTCGTAAGCGTAGGCGCGCACGGTGTTGCTTAGCTCCGTGACCAGATAGAGAAACCTGCCACTTCTGTCGAACACAAACTGCCTTGGCCCGTCGCCCGGCTCGGTCCTGATGGCGGGGGCGGCGTTGGGGGAGACCAGTCCGGTCGCCCAGTCGATGCCGTAGACGGAGATTTTATCCGTGCCTAGATCGGCAACCAGCACATGCTTTCCTTCTGGGTCTGGCGTGATCTGGTGTACGTGCGGGCTTGCCTGCCGCGCGGGGTTTGCGCCGCTGCCGTAGTGCTGCACGAAACAGGAGGCGGTGCCGAGGCTGCCGTCCGGTAGGACGGGGAAGACCGCGAAGCTGCCGCCGGTGAAGTTCGCCGCCAGCAGATGGCTGTCGTTTGTGTTCGTGGTGAGATAGCAGGCGTCCGCACCGCCGGACATGCGGCGATTTAGGAAGGTCAGCTCGCCTGTGTTTGCGTTGATGGCATAGGCGGAGACGGCGGCAGATGCTTCCTCGTGATACTCCTTGAGCTCGTTAACGGTGTAGAGAAAGCGCTTATCCGCGCTCAGCGCAAGATAGGTGGGGTTTGGCTTACCCGTTGCAGACAGGAGGGTGAGATGCCCCGCTTCGTCCATGCGATAGACGCTCACGCCGTCGCCGCTACCGGGGATGCGCTCGCCCGTGCCGAGCACGATGGGCTGGGTGTAGCTGCCGATGAATACCAGACGGTTTTTCATATTTTTGCGTCTCCTGTCGTCTTTTTGTTGCGAAGGTCGTTTATTCTGCCAGCAAAATCTGCTGAATTGCCCAGACTGCGCCATCGTTGTCATTCGAGGGTGCAACGAGCGTTGCGCTCTGCTTCACGATATCTAGCGCGTTCTCCATGGCGATGGAAAGACCCGCTCGGCGAAGCATCGCAATATCCGCCTCGCCGTCGCCAACCGCCGCGGTTTCATCCAAAGAGATGCCGAGATAATCGCAAAGCGCGGCAAGGCCCGTGCCTTTTTCCACGCCTTTCTGGTTGATCTCAAGACCGTCGTGGATCGAGGTGACCAGATCGACCGGAAACCCTTCGCAAAACGCGCGCAGGCGCGGCAGATCCGAAAGGTTTTCAAACGAGACATAGAGCTTTTCGATATCGCTCTCTCGCCGTGCCAACAGATCCCCGACGTTTTTTACCGGAACGCGTCCTTCCGCCAGCGAAGGATGATGCAGAAACTCCGCCGTATATCGCTCTGTGTGTTCCCAGCAGTCGCGGTTGACGTAGGAGGTGCCGTCCGCATAGACTTCGGTCATGACGGAATACTTGCGCGCCTCCGGCTCGATCGCGCGGGCGATGGAAAGCGGTAGGTGCTTTTCGTAAAACGCCGTGTTCGTCTTCGCGTCAAACCCGGTTGCGCCGTTGCTGACGACAAAATAGCGAATCCAGGGAAAACTCCGCCGAAAATCGATCAGCTCGCCCATGCTGCGGCCCGTGACGATGGAGACGATGATGCCCGCATCAGGGAGCGATTCCACCGCGCGGATCACGGCGGGCGAAAGCGAGAGGTCGCGGCGGACAAGCGTGCCGTCCACATCCAGCGCGGCCAGTTTAATTTTTGTCATGCGTCAACCTTTCGCTGCGGGGTATTCACTGCAGAGCAGGCGGTAGGGGGCTTCGTCTTCCTCGATGGTGGAAAAGCGCCCGAGCGGCTCTAAGAAACGATTGTCGTGCACGTCGTCGTTGCACATGCTCACTTCGCCCAGCAGCACGGGGCCGGAGCCCGTCTCTACGTTAAAGTCGTGATACAGATACGCCTGTATCGAGATGCTCTCACCGGGGGTGAGGCGAATCTGCGTGTCTGCGGGCACGGTGAACGCACGCCCGTCGCAATGCAGGGTCACATCGGTGTTTGCAAGCTTCTCGTCCGGCGTGGCATTATAGACCGTGATGAGCACATTGCCGCCGCCGCGGTTGATGATGTCCTCCATCTTGCTCCAGTGGAAGTGCATCGGCGAATACTGCCCTTCATCAATATAAAGAAGCTTCTCTGCGTAGGGCTTGGGGTAAGCATCGCGCTTGTCAAAGTTTCCGTTGCGGATGGTCACGAGCGAAAAGCCCATCTTGGAGAAATTCCCCGCGCCATAGTCGGTGACGTCCCAGCCGAGCATGTTGTCGCGAATTTCGTCGTAGGCGTGGTTTTTCGTCTGCCAGCTTTCGGGCGACCAGGCGCAAAACGGCGGCAGCACAAAGCCGTGTTTTTCGGCAAAGGCTTCCATACGGCGGATGGCCGCGTTGATTTCGGAACGCTTCATTTGGGGTTTTCTCCTTGTCGAAAATACATGCAGAATGCGGCGTGCAGAATAAACTCATTTTTTTCGGGCATTTCCGCCTAACCGCTATTATTCTAGCGTAAAACCAAAAAATATGCAATGATAGATGTAATAGTTTCATATGAAAGACATATTGTTATAATAGCAACAAAATCGTTGACACGTCGATATACTATGGGTATACTGAACCTGAGAAACAAGCCCCAAAAGTCATTTCGCGAAAGAGGATTTGCTAGCATGAAGAGCGGATACGTCATCGGAATCGACGCGGGCGGCACGAAGGTCGCCTACGGATTATTCAACCCCGCGGGAGAGAGAATCGACCGCGCGCAGCACCCGACGGATGTCTGCGCCACGGGAGAGTCGTTTTCCGATACGCTGGTGGAGAACATCCGCGCAATCCTCGCGCGAAACAACATGAAGGATACCGATCTCGACGGAATCGGCATCTGCATGCCGTCATTCATCCTCTTTGACGAAGGCGTCGTGCTGATGACCTCTGCCATGCCCGGCATCAAGCAGTTTCCCATGCGGGCTTATCTCAAAGCGCGGCTGAACACCAATATCGTATTGGACAACGACAGCAACGCCGCTGCGCTCGCCGAATACCGGCGCGGCGCGGGCCGGGGCAGCCGACACCTCGTCTACATCACGGCGGGGACGGGCCTCGGTAGCGGCATTATCATAGACGGCAGGCTCTTTCGCGGCAGTTACGGCTGGGCGGGCGAATGCGGACATATGCTCGCAACACCCGATGAAGGGCTGATGTGCGGCTGTGAGAACCGCGGGTGTTTTATGAGCTATGCCTCAGGCCGCGCGATGAGCGCGCGCGTGCGCGGGCAGATGACCTACTGCAACACCACAATCCTCACGCCGGAGACGGCGGACGGAGAACATGTGTTGGCGGCATATCATGAAAATGACCCGCTCGCCATCGAAACCATCGAAACCATCGCACACTACCTCGGCGTCTGCGCGTTTAATATCTACCAGATGCTCAACATCAACCTCTTTGTCTTCGGCGGCGGGCTGACGAACTTTGGAGATGTGTTGTTTGACCGCGTACGTGCGGAGTTTGACAAGTACAACCACATTCTGCTGCCTGTGGAATTCAAGATTGCTAAGCTGGGCGGGGACATTGGCCTCATCGGTGCGGCAGAATTCGTCCGCGAGGCGTAAGAGATAAAATCAATACAGCATCGCAACTCGGCTGTAAAAACATCAGGCAAAATCAGCAAGATAGTAACACCACTCAGGAGAGAACAGATATGGAAGCACTGACAAACAAAAAAGAATACGGCAACCCCATGGAATACTTTGGGCCTCTCAACGAGCGCACCGCGCGCATCCGCGCGCGCCTGCTCGACACGCAGCCGACGGTGGATACCCAGCGCGCGCTCTTAACCACCCAGAGCTACCGCGCGCACGAGCAGGATCAGGTTGTCCTGCGCCGCGCGTATATGCTCGACAATGTCCTACGCAACATGAGCATCTACATCGACCCCGACGCGCTACTTGTCGGTAATCAGGCCTCGAGCGATCGCAGCGCGCCGATCTTTCCCGAATACGCCATGGGCTGGGTGATGAACGAGCTCAATGCGTTTGACAAGCGCGACGGAGACCGCTTTACCATCACCGAGGAGAACAAGCAAATCCTCCGCGATATCTATCCCTACTGGAAAGGGCGTACCCTCCATGACAAGGGCTATGCCGCGTTTCCGGAGCGTGCGAGATTGTTTTACGACCTCGGCATCATCAAAACCGAGGGTAACATCACTTCGGGAGACGCGCACATCGCGGTTGACTATGACAGAATCCTGCGCGAGGGCTTAAGCGGCTATCGCGCGCGGGTCATCGAGCAGCAAGATCGTCTGGAGCTGTCTACCTTTGAAGACCTTAAGAAGAGCTATTTTTACCGCGCGATCTTGATCGTGCTGGATGCCGTTGAAGCGTTCTCCCTGCGCTATGCCACGCTTGCGGAGGAGCAGGCGAAGTTTGCCGCGCCGGAGCGCGCAAAGGAGCTGCTCGAACTCGCGCGCATCTGCCGCAAGGTGCCGATGCAGCCAGCAAGCACCTTTCACGAGGCGCTGCAAAGCGTCTGGCTGCTGCACGTGGTGCTGCAAATCGAAAGCAACGGACATTCGCTTTCCTACGGGAGAATGGATCAATACATCTTTCCGTATTATGAAAAGAGCCGTTCTGCGGGCATGAGCGAGGAGCAGGCGCTTGAGCTTTTAGAAAACCTCTGGATGCGTACGTTTACGATCAATAAGATTCGCTCTTGGTCGCACACGCGTTTTTCCGCGGGCAGCCCACTTTACCAGAACGTGACCGTCGCAGGCCAGACCATGGACGGCAAAGACGCGGTTAACGAGCTCAGCTACCTGATCCTTCGCTCCGTCGCGCGCTGCCACCTGCCGCAGCCGAATCTCACGGTTCGCTACCACAAGGGCCTCAGCGACGACTTCATGCAGGAGTGTATTCAGGTAATCCGCGGCGGGTTTGGCATGCCCGCGTTCAACAGTGACGAGATTATCATCCCCTCGTTTCTCAACATTGGCGTGAAACGGGAGGACGCGTATAACTACAGCGCCATCGGCTGCGTCGAGGTGGCGGTGCCCGGTAAATGGGGCTATCGCTGCACAGGCATGAGCTTCCTCAATTTCCCGAAGACGCTGATGATCGCGCTCAACGACGGCATCGATATCGACAGCGGCAAGCGTGTGTTTGAGGGAACGGGACACTTCCTCGCGATGGAAAAGTTTGACGATGTCATGCATGCCTGGGACATTTTCGTGCGCGAATTCTGCCGCCAGGCGGTGATTCTCGACTCCAGCGCCGACATGGTGCTTGAGCAGGAGGTGCCGGATATCCTCTGCTCCGCACTGACGGAGGACTGTATCGCGCGCGGGAAACACCTCAAAGAGGGCGGCGCTGTGTATGATTTCATCAGCGATCTGCAGGTCGGCATCGCAAACCTTGGCGACTCCCTTGCGGCGATTAAGAAGACGGTCTACGAAGACAAAAGCATCACCCGCGAGGAACTCTGGAACGCGCTGCTGACCGACTTTGCAGGCGAGCGCGGCGAAGAGATCCGTAAGCTCCTGCTCGCTGTGCCGAAGTTTGGCAATGACGAGGACTATGTCGACAGCCTCGTGGTCGAAGGTTATGACAGATACATCGACGAACTCAAGAAATACAAAAACACGCGCTACGGGCGCGGGCCCATCGGCGGCTGCTACTATGCAGGCACGAGCTCCATCTCCGCAAACGTGCCGCAGGGCGCGGGTACTTGCGCTACCCCGGACGGGCGGCACAAGGGCGACCCGCTGGCGGAGGGCTGCTCGCCCACGCACGCGGCGGATGTCAATGGCCCTACCAGCGTATTTAAGAGCGTAAGCAAACTCCGAACGGACAAGATCACCGGCGGCGTGCTGCTCAACCAAAAGGTTGCGCCGAGCATGCTCGAACAGCCGCGCGACCGGCAAAAGCTACTGCTGCTGCTTCGCACATTCTTCAACGCGCTCAAGGGATTCCATGTGCAATACAACGTAGTCTCGCGCGAGACCATGCTGGACGCGCAGATCCACCCCGAACACCACAAGGATCTGATCGTCCGCGTGGCGGGCTACTCCGCGTTCTTCAACGTACTCTCGCGCCAGACGCAGGACGATATCATCGCGCGAACAGAGCAGGCATTATGAAGCACGGTGCGTAGGGCTTTCACAATTGCTTGGATAATCTTTCGCATACTGCTATAATATTGGCACGGATGGGTTTCATATGATCAAAACCGCGCCGCAAATCGAAAGATAAGCAAGGAGCTATGAAATGAATCAGCGCTGCCTGACAATTCTCGACATGCTCAACTGCGAAGAGACGCTGGACGTCAACGACCTTGCCGTGCGGCTCAATGTCTCCGCTGTGACGGTGCGAAAAGACCTCGCCGTGCTCGAAAACAAGGGGTTGTTGCTTCGTCAGCACGGCTGCGCCATGCGCGTGTCTCCCAACGACGTGGGTTATCGCATGACGTTTGACTATGAAGTCAAGCGCCGCATCGCCCGCCGTGCCGCCGACATGGTGTCCAGCGGCGAGGCGGTGATGATCGAGTCCGGCTCCACCTGCGCAATGCTCGCCGAAGAGCTCGTACGCAAGAAGCGGGATGTGACCATCATCACCAACTCTGCGTTTATCGCGGGCTATGTGCGCTCCGTCCCCGGCGCGCGCGTGGTGTTGCTTGGCGGCGCCTATGACCCCGACGCGCAGGTGATGAGCGGACCGCTCGTCGGGAAATGCGCCGAGGAGTTTTACGTCGATAAGTTCTTCATCGGCACCGACGGATATGACCCCAATCAGGGGTTTTCCAACGTGGACATGCTCCGCGCGGAAGCCGTTCGCGCCATGGCAGCGCGCGCGGACAAGCGCATCATCCTCACCGATGCGTCGAAATTCAACAAGCGCGGCGTGGTGCAGCTTATGCCTGCGCGTCAGGTAACGCATGTGATCACCGACGCGCTGCCGGACGACTGCCGCGCCTCACTCGAAGAGAACGGCGTAGTGATCATCCTCACATAAACCTGTGTGTGAAGGGTCATCCTCCGTTCTTTTTGCGCGCTGGAAACGGGTATACCTCTTGTGTTGCGACCGGAAAAGGAGTGAATAACATTGGACTTCTTTGCTGACGGCTATGAGGGATTTTGCGCGGCGGTGGACGCTTCCGAAACGCCCGTGCTGTTCTGCGAGCGGTTTGACGAGCGCAGCAGCATCTGGAATTTCAAAGAACACTGCCATGATTGCATTGAGCTGATCTACTTTCTCTACGGCAACGCGCGGGTGATCACGGGCCAAACGAGCGTGCAGGCTTCGTTTTACGATATGATCGTATACCCCAAGGGCAAGCCGCACACGGAGAGTTTGCAGTTTGACCATCATCAGGAGATCATCTGCCTCTGGGTGGATATTCCGGGGCTGGAGCTTGCAAACATCATGCGCATTCAGGACAAGGACGCGCACTTCAAATGGCTCATGGAAGCCATCCACGCGGAATACAAGAGTCAGACGCCCAGCCGGGCGCTGATCGACCACTATGTCAAGAGCGTTGTGCTGCTCATTGGACGCAGCTATCTTGAGAAACAGACACAGAGCGATATGATCAGCCGCGTGATTCTCTACATGCAGGATCACCTGACCGAGAGCATCAGCGTACAGCAGCTCGCGGATATGGTCTACGTCAGCAAGTCGTATCTAAGCCGCGCATTCAAGCAAAAAGCCGGGCTTTCGCTGATGGAATATCTCAACTCCCTGCGCATGGAAGCGGCAAAGACCATGCTCGCGGCAAGCAATCTGAACACCGAGGAGATCGCCTACCGGACGGGGTATCATTCCACCAAGTTCTTCTATCGGGCGTTTCGTGCTTATACAGGGATGTCCACGCGGGAATATCGCAGAAATGAGATTGAAAACAGGGCTGTCGGTTCACGATAGTACACGTTTTAAGCACACAAAACG
>JAUYTF010000477.1 GCA_030695285.1 Eubacteriales bacterium
GAGATCGCGAAAAAAATTACGATGTCCAGACAGCGTGTCAATAGGATCATCAAGAAATGTCTGGAAACCGGTATTGTAACAATATCGATACGCGAAAACTTGAATACAAATGTTGAGCTAGAAGCGCAGATGGAAGAACGCACAGGCTTAAATGAAGTAGTCATTTCCAGCAGCGATATGAAAGAACTCAACGAATCGCTCGGTGCCGCTGCCTCGGTTTACCTAGAAAGAATACTGAAGGACAACGACATCATCGGCTTTTCTCGCGGGCGCGCCTTATCTCATTTGGTTAGCAACCTGACGCCGATCAACAAAAAAAACCTGACGGTTACGCAGCTTGTTGGCGGTCTGAATGCGCAGGAAACGAGCACGAATTCGGACAATATCGTCAGGGACAGCGCTTTGATTCTAAACGCGAAGCCCTGTTTTATGTATGCACCAATCATCGTGGAAAACAAGCAGCTCAGAGATTCCATGCTGAGCCAGAGTTTCTTTTCGCAGGTGTATGACACAATGAAGAAATGCACGGTAGCTGTGGTTGGCATAGGGAACTTCACCAACCAGACGGGGCTTGTACCAAAGAGCTTCATGTTTGAAGATGAGTATAAGGATTTGCAAAAGAAGAATGCCATCGGTGAAATTTGCACGTATTACTTCAATGCAGACGGAACTATTATTGAAAGCGGAATAAACGAAAGAGTCTTTGCAATCGATTATGAGAGCTATATAAAAATTCCGATTCGCGTGGGTATTGCGGGCGGGGACGAGAAAACACAGGCAATCATTGGGGCGATCAAAGGCCGACTGATCAATGTGCTCATCACAGATCTCGACACCGCGAATGAGGTGCGAAAAGCATTTTAGAATAATATGATTTATCGAATCTGACGCAGGACTGTTCCAACACCGGAACAGTTCTTTTTTGTTCCGTTTTGCGAGGGTAGCTACCATGCGAGACCGTGGGATGATAAAAGAGATTGGAAGTCTTGCAGTTCCCTCTGGAGAAAAAAATAACAAATTCTCTAGAAAAGTTGAATTTCCCTATTTACATGCCGAAAAAACTATGATAGATTTGTATCAGGAGTTACAATAGAACAATGCATGAGCAAATGTAATACCTGCTAATAGCACTTCAGATAACACGAAACAAAATCTTTCAAATAAACAGAAATACGCGGAGGAAATGAACATGCCAAACAAAACACATCGCATCAACCCTAGATTTAGAGAAGATAAAAAAACGTTTATTATGGCGATGGATCACGGCAACGGTTTCAACGTCCTTCCGGCGATGAAATACCCAGGCAAGATCATTAGCGAAGTTGCGCGCGCTGGCGCAGACGCATTTCTCGCAACGGTCGGCCTGGCCGATAAATTTGCAGACTCGTTTCACGGCAAAGGCATCATCTTGAGGCTGGATGGCTCCTGCTCATTCATCGGATCAAAAGACAAACCGCTTCAAACGGTGGTCGGCATTGAAGATGCGCTTCGCCTAGGCGTCGATGCGGTTATCAGCATGGGGTTCCCCGGTTCCAAGTGGGAAGATCAGATTCTCGAGAACCTCTCTCGTAACATCATGGACTGCAATGAATGGAATCTGCCGCTGGTAGCGGAGATGCTGCCTAGGGGGTTTGAGGGCGGAGAGGATTCTCGCACGCCGGAGAACATCACGTTCGCCTGCCGCATGGGTGCGGAGATGGGAGCTGACATCATCAAGACGGAGTATACGGGTTCGCCGGAGAGCTTTCACGAACTCTGCGAGAGCGTATATGTGCCGGTGGTTATCCTCGGCGGCAGCAAGAAGGTCTCAGAAGAGAAACTGCTCACCGAGATCAAGGAAGCGCTCGCAGCGGGCGGCGCAGGGATCGCGATGGGCCGTAATATCTGGGGGCATGCAGAACCCGCGCGTTATGCTAGCGCGATTGCAAAGATCATCCACGAGGATTGCAGCGTAGAGTCCGCACTCAAAGAATTAAACAAGAAGTTTTAAGGAGCAAGCAAATGCAGGAAACATATAAGGTTGCCATACTTGCGGGCGAACGCAAAATTGAAATCGTCGAAAAAGAGCTCAGGCAGCCACAAGGAAATCAAGTACTCGTTAAAGTGAGCCATTGCGCAATCTGCACGTTGGAACAGCGCATCTATTCCGGCGTTATGAAGCGCTATCCATTCGCAGGCGGTCATGAGGCGGCGGGCACTGTTGCCGCCGTTGGCGAGAAGGTGAAGAGCGTTAAGGCTGGCGATAATGTCTCCGTTCGCATGCTGACCAACTGCGGCGAATGCTATTTCTGCCGCAATGGACATGAAAACCAATGCGTCATCTCCTTTCAAGCACAGATTCATGAAGGCATTGGCGGTCCCGGCGGTTTTGCCGAATACATGATGCTTGACGCGAAAGCCGTGTATAAAATGTCGGACGATATCGACTTGCGCTATGCCGCGCTGACAGAACCGCTCTCATGCTGCGTACACAGCGTGAACAACGCAGGAATTGAGTTGGGTAACGACGTGGTCGTCATCGGCGGCGGCAT
>JAUYTF010000429.1 GCA_030695285.1 Eubacteriales bacterium
TTTTTCATCTTGCCGGACATCTGCTTCATGAGCTGCCTGGAGGCATTGAACTGGTTCATCAGGCGGTTGACCTCCTGTACGCTCGTGCCGCTGCCGCGAGCGATGCGCTTTCTGCGGCTGGCGGTGAGTATCTCGGGGTCGCGGCGCTCGGCCTTGGTCATACTCTGAATGATCGCCTTGGTGCGCGCCATCTGCTTTTCGTCGATCTGCGCCCCGCCAAGCTTGCTTGCGTCCATGCCGGGGATCATTTTCATGAGGTCTTCCATGGAGCCGAGGTTTTTCATCTGCTCCATCTGGTCGAGAAAATCGTCTAACGTAAAGGAACTCGTCTTCATCTTCTCGGCCATCTCGACCACTTTTTTCTCATCGAACGCGTTTTGCGCCTTTTCGATGAGCGTGAGCATGTCTCCCATGCCTAATATGCGGCTCGCCATCCGGTCGGGATGAAACGGCTCGATATCGGTCAGCTTTTCGCCGATGCCGGAGAATTTGATGGGTTTTCCCGTGACGGAGCGCACAGAGAGCGCGGCTCCCCCGCGCGTGTCGCCGTCTAGCTTGGTGAGAATCACGCCCGTGAGCGCGACGGTCTCGTGAAAACTCTTGGCGACGTTGACCGCGTCCTGCCCCGTCATGGCATCCACCACGAGCAGTATCTCTGCGGGGTTGACCGCGTCGCGAATCTGCTTGAGCTCGGTCATCATGTCCGCGTCGATGTGCAGGCGGCCCGCGGTGTCGACGATGACCACGTCGATAAACTTCCGCTTGGCTTCCGCGATCGCTTCCTTGGCGGTGAGCACAGGGTTTTGCGTGCCGTGTTCGTAGACGGGGATGTCGAGCTTTTCGCCGACGATCTGCAGCTGCGCAATCGCAGCGGGTCGGTAGATATCGCAGGCGGCGAGCAACATGCTCTTGCCGTAGTGCTTGTGGATGTATGCGCCGAGCTTGCCGCACATGGTGGTCTTGCCCGCGCCCTGCAGGCCGGCCATGAGGATCACCGCGGGTTTCTGGGTGCCGAACTCGAGCTTTGCGTGTTCGCCGCCCATGAGCCGCGTGAGCTCTTCGTTGACGATCTTGATCACCTGCTGCCCGGGCGTGAGGCTTTCGAGCACCTCGATGCCCACGGCGCGGTCGGTCACGGTCTTGATAAAGTCCTTGACGACCATGAAGTTGACGTCCGCTTCTAGCAAGGCGAGCTTGATCTCGCGCATGGCCTCCTTTACGTCGCCCTCGTTGAGCTTGCCGCGTGAATTCAGCCGGCGAAAGACCGCCTGCAGTTTTTCAGAGACGCCTTCAAACGCCATCTTATTCCTCCGAAACCAGCTCCCGAATTTGCCGGAGCAGGTCTTGTTGTGCTTCATTGAGCTCTGTGCCGCCGAGAAGATCGATCAGGCGGAGCAGCTTTTCGTTGGTATCGATCAGGTTGAGCTTGGCTTCCATGTCCCGCAGCTCAGATTCCGCGGTCATAATCGCGTCCCGCACCGCCTGCCGAGAGATGCCCTCGCGCTCGGCAATTTCACCAAGCGAGCAGTCTTCATAGGCGTATTGGCGCACAAGCGAACGCTGGCGCTCGGTTAAAAAAGCGCCGTACCAGTCCATGAGTTGTCCAAGTTCGACCAAACGATCCATTTTCTTCACCTGTAAAGCCGAAAAGCTTTACACCGTATTTATTATACGGAGTGTGGCGAGTTTGTCAAGCGAATTGTTTTCATTTCTGATCTGTCTGCGCAGTTACTCCGCCTCGTTTGCAAGTAACGCCTGCGCAAAGAGCTCTGCGTCGAAGGGTTGCAAATCGTCAATCCCTTCGCCGACGCCGACGAAGCGAACGGGCACATGCAGCGTCTCGCAGATGGAGATCACCACGCCGCCTTTCGCCGTGCCGTCGAGCTTGGTTAATATCACGCCGTCGAGCTGGCTGACTTCCGCAAACGCGCGCGCCTGCGCAACCGCGTTCTGCCCCGTCACAGCGTCGAGCACCAGCAGTGTTTCGCAAGGCGTATCCGGCAGTTCGCGCGCGATCACTCGGCGAATTTTGCCCAGCTCGTTCATCAGGTTTACCTTGTTGTGCAGCCGTCCTGCCGTGTCGCAAAGCAGCAGATCGCAGCCTTTTGCCTTGTAAGAGGCGATCGCATCAAACACCACTGCCGCAGGGTCAGCACCCTCGTTGTGGCGCACCATAGCGACCTCCGCGCGCTTGGCCCATTCGCCAAGCTGCTCCGCCGCCGCCGCACGGAAG
>JAUYTF010000430.1 GCA_030695285.1 Eubacteriales bacterium
AGCGCGTCGTCCGATTTGTTTGCGAAATAGCGTAGCATCGCGCGAATCAGCGTCTTTGGCACATCCGCGTTCACACCGTAGTTGGACATATGATCGCCGTTAAACGTCGTAAACCCAAGCGCGAGTTCGCTTAAATCTCCCGTGCCGATGACGAGACCACCGTGCATGTTGGCAAGATCCATGAGCACCTGCGTGCGTTCGCGCGCCTGCGCGTTTTCATAGGCAGCGTCGTGCACATCCAAGGAATGCCCGATGTCCTCAAGATGCATTTTCACGCTCTCGCCGATGTTGATCTCGCGCATGGAGATGCCAAGCGCGTTGCAGAGCTTCTCCGCGTTGGCGCGCGTGCGGGTGCTGGTACCAAAGCAGGGCATCGTCACCGCGACGACGTCCTCCGCCGGGCGCTTGAGGAGAGATAGCGCCTCGCGGCTGACGATGAGCGCGAGGGTGGAGTCCACGCCGCCGGAAACGCCGATGAGCAGCTTTTTCGCTCTGGTGTGCTTGATGCGCTGAGCAAGGCCGTGGCTCTGAATCGCGAGCACCTGGTCAAACCGCGTTGCCGCGCTCGCGCTTGTATCCGGAATGAACGGCGTTTTCCAAAATGCGCGCGTGAGGTTGGTTTCGGTTACACTCATCGAAAACGGAATGCGCACGATGTCCGTGTTGTCAAAAAGCTTGCGCGCAAAGCGCCTGCGTTCGCGAGAGAGAAACTCCAGATCGACCTCGCTGACGCAATATCCCGCACCAAAGGGCTTTGCCTCCGCGAGCATCGTGCCATTTTCGCAGATCATATCGTGGCCGGAGAAGACCACATCCGTGGTGCTCTCGCCAGCGCCCGCGCTGCAAAACACATAGGCGGAGTTGGTGCGAGAACTCTGGGATTGCACGAGCATGCGACGATAGTCCACCTTGGTGACCGCCTCGTCGCTCGCGCTGAGATTGAGCAGGATACTCGCACCGCAATCCGCCAGCAGGGTAGACGGCGGAACGGCGGCCCAGAGGTCTTCGCAGATCTCCACGCCGACGGCAAAGAGCGGCATCTCGCGGCAGCAGAATACGAGGCGGTTGCCAAACGGCGCTTTCTGCCCGAAAAGCTCCATCTCCTCAATGGTCTCAAGCGCAGCGGCATAGGTGCGCTTTTCGTAAAACTCGCTATAGTTACCCAAGTGCGTCTTGGGGATCACACCCAGCACACGCCCGTTTTGCACCACTGCCGCGCAGTTGTACAACAAATGCCCGAATACGATCGGAACACCGATGGCAACGAGCATGTCGCTGCCCGCGGTTTGGCGGGTGATACGCTCCAGCGCGCGCATGGCGGCATTCGTCAGAGCAGTGCTCAGCACAAGGTCCCCGCAGGTGTAGCCCACGATGGTCAGCTCCGGCAGAACCAACACCTTGACCCCGTCCGCCTCTGCGCGGCGAATCAGCGCGATGATCGCGTCCGCGTTGTATTCGCAGTTGGCAATCTGAATCTCCGGCGTGCCCGCCGCGACCTTGACAAATCCATCCTTCATGATTTTTATCTTCTCCGTTCGGTTTGATGCACGTTTAGCGCTCTGCTGAGCGAGATGAATTTACATGCTCATTCTACGAAACCTTGCGGGGGATGTCAATCTTACGCGCTTTTGAGCGCAATTGTTAGCAACAGGCTGGTAATCGTTACAAAAATGTGAAATCCATCAAAATCGAGCACAATCGATATTCAAAAACTTATAACTGTGGTATAATGGCGCGGAAATAGCCCCAAGACGCAAATGATTTCCATGCGACTCGGGGGGGACGCAAGGAGAACACAACAATGCTAACCATTGAACACCTGACCAAGTGCTACGGCTCAGACGTCAAAGCCGTAGACGACCTGAGCCTGACCGTGATGCCGGGGGACATCTACGGGTTTATCGGACACAACGGCGCGGGCAAGACCACGACGCTCCGCGCGGTTGCGGGAATCCTCTCGTTCGAGAGCGGAACTATTCGCGTCGACGGCAAAAGCATTACCGAAGACCCCATCGCCTGCAAGCGGGAGATAGCGTATATTCCGGACAACCCCGACCTCTACGAACACCTGACGGGGATTCAATACCTCAACTTTGTGGCGGACATCTACGGCGTGAGCGCAAGCGACCGTGACGAGCGCATCAAAAAATACGCCGATGCATTTGAGATGACGCCGCGGCTCAACGACCTCATCGGCAGCTGCTCGCACGGCATGAAGCAAAAGATCGCTTTGATTTCCGCGCTGATACACAACCCCAAGCTCCTGCTGCTCGACGAGCCGTTCGTCGGCCTCGATCCCAAGGCCGCGCACACGCTCAAAGCCTTCATGACGGAGCTGTGCAAAAACGGCAGTGCGTTCTTTTTCTCGACGCACGTGCTGGAGGTTGCGGAAAAGCTCTGCAACAAGATTGCTATCATCAAAAACGGCAAGCTCATCGCAGCCGGAGAGATGGATAAGGTAAAGGGCGACGCGTCGCTGGAAACGCTGTTTTTGGAGTTGACGGAACATGCGTGAATTCTGGAGATTGACGAAACTGCAGGTGAGCTCCCTTTTCGGGATCAATAAAATCCTGCATATGAA
>JAUYTF010000033.1 GCA_030695285.1 Eubacteriales bacterium
CGCGGGCACCATGTCCGCGGGCGACTACCTCAAAGCAGTATACCCCACGAGCAAGCTGGCAGCCGGCGAGGCGCTCCAGTGCCCGACGTTGCTCAACAACGGCTTCGGCGGACACCGCATCGAAGGCATCGGAGACAAGCATGTACCGTGGATTCACAACGTTAAGAATACAGACATGGTCATCGATATCGACGACGAAGACAGCCAGAAGCTGCTGCGCCTCTTCAACGATCCGGCGGGGCAGAAATATCTTGTCGAAGAAGTCGGCGTCCCGGCGGACTTCATCGAAAAGCTGCCGCTGCTGGGCATCTCCGGCATCGCGAACATGCTATGCTGCATCAAGATGGCGAAGTATTACGAGCTGACCGAGCACGACGTGCTCGCAACCGTTGCGACCGACTCCGGCGTGATGTACGGCAGCCGCATCGAAGAGCTTGCCGAGGCGGACGGCGCATACAGCGCGGTCAAAGCAGCGGCGGACTACGCGGGCCATCTCCAGAGCATCCGCACGGACGTCATGGAAGAACTCACCTACGAAGGCCGCAAGCGCGTCCACAACCTCAAGTACTACACCTGGGTCGAGCAGCAGGGTAAAACATACGAGGAGATCAATCAGCAGTGGTATGACGAGCGCTACTGGACCGATATGCACGCGCAAGCGGATCAGATCGACGCGCTCATCGACGAATTCAACGACGCGACGGGCCTGCTCAAGAAGCTGTAAGCCACCACAAGAGACGCACAAACTAAGCCCCGCCATCCGGCGGGGCTTTGTGAGATGCTTGCGCACAGGTGCTTTCCAGTTAGCGTTGCTATCAGACGATCCGTGTTCCGGAAAACGATGAGATCACGGCGTTGGAGAGGCGACGTCCGAAACCGGCACAAAGGCGGTCTTGACCACGAGGTCAAAGTCCATTCCCGTTACGTCGATATCGGTGTTGATCTCCGCATAGATAGCGTTGGAGCCGGTCTCCAGCAGCGTAGTGCCAAGCGCGTTGTGAATCGTTCCGACGCCGGAGATCTTGCCGTCATCGGTGGTATAGACGATATGGACTACGCCGTCGAGCGGAAGGGGGTAGGTGTTGACGCAGATGCCGTCTAAGAATGTTCCGTTGCCATACTCATATACGCGCAGCGCACCAAAGGATAGATATTGCCAGTAGTGCTCGTCTGTGTCAATGCTGTTGCCCAGCGCATCGGTCGCAATCGGAGAAGCAGTGATCTCAGCCGTAAAAGGATCGGGCAGCGGCGTTGGCGAGGCGGCAGGGGTCGGTGTGCCCGCCAGCACGGGTGTGGCATTTTCGCACCCGGCGAGCGCGAAAAGAAGAATCGCGGCGAGTAGAAACGTCAGGAACCGGCGTTTCATGCGTGGTCACCAACCGCATCACGCAGAAGCTTTTGTTTGAGATCATAGAGGCGATCCGAGAGGTCTACCTTGTAGGTGTGCGGCATCAAGAGACGCTTATACTCGTCCCACATGGAAGCCATCTCGCGCTTGGCGTAGTCGGCGATGTCGTGTATATCAGGGCAGGTGTAAACCTGTTTGCCCGCGATGAAGATCGGCAGCAGCAAATCCCGCGCGGTGAAATTCGTCAGCGTCATACGCTTGTAGGTCTGAATTGGGTCAAAGATACGCAGGGGTTTCGTGTTGTCAATGGTCTCATCCTCCAGCGAAATGAGATCCGCTATCGCCATTCCGTCCTTATCATAGAGGCGAAATACCTTTTTATAGCCGGGGTTTGTCACCTTGGCTGGGTTGTCGGAAATCTTGATTTTCGGAATCAGCTCGCCGTTTACGATCTCGCCGCTCATCTTATACACGCCGCCGAGCGCTGGGTTGTTTTCGCTGGTGATGAGCCTGGTGCCGACGCCCCAGACGCTGATGCGTGCGCCCTGCGTCTTGAGATCGCGGATCACATACTCGTCCAGGTCGCTGCTGGCCGCGATGATCGCATCTGGGAAGCCAGCGTCGTCCATCATCACGCGCGCTTTTTTGCTCAGATACGCAAGGTCGCCGCTGTCGAGACGGATGCCGACCGGCTCATGTCCGCTCTCGCGCAGCTCTTTGAATACTGTGATGGCGTTTGGCACGCCGCTGCGGAGCGTGTCGAAGGTATCGACAAGCAGCAGGCAGCTATCGGGGAAGGTGCGCGCGTAGGCGCGAAAGGCGGAGACTTCGTCAGGGAAGCTCTGCACCCAGCTGTGCGCATGCGTGCCGGAGACGGTGATACCAAACATCTGCCCGGTGAGCACGTTACTCGTCGCGTTGCAGCCGCCGATGATGGCGGCTCGCGCGCCGTAGATGGCGGCGTCAGCGCCCTGCGCGCGGCGAAGGCCGAATTCCAGCACACTGTCTCCCTGCGCCGCATAGCAGATCTGGCTCGCCTTGGTTGCAATCAGCGTCTGGTGGTTGACAAACGTGAGGACCGCGGTTTCGATGAGCTGCGCCTCCATGATCGGTGCGCGCACGCGCACGAGGGGTTCATAGGGGAAGACCACGGTGCCCTCCGCCATGGCGTAGAGATCGCCGGTGAAGCGGAATGTCTTGAGGTAGTTTAAAAACGATTCGTCGAAGAGATTGAGCGAGCGCAGATAAGCGATGTCCTCCTCGGCGAAGTGGATGTTGTTGATGTATGCCACGACGCTCTCCGTACCCGCCATGACGGCGTAGACAACGTCCTCCTTGGGGCGGAAGAAGAGGTCGAAGATGCCTTCGTTGTTCTGCATGCCTTCTTTGAAGTATCCGTACATCATGGTAAGCTGATAGAGGTCGGTCAGCATGGTCAAATTTCTCATGGGAGAAATCCTCCTTCGATAAATCGGTTTACATGGAACCCGGTCGAATACAGTCGGCAACCGATTTTCTTTATTATAGCGCGATTGGCGAAAAGAAAAAAGAACACCGTGTTCCGTTTTGTGAAAGAATCTGTGTCGATGATAAAAAAACGTAATTCGGCGAAATATCGGGCGTGAGATTTCACCATTTTGAACCAGAAAAGAACGGAAGAAAACGAGCTTCATAATTTGATCAAAAGCAATTGACAACAATCATCCCTACGGCTATAATGACATGGTGCGCGGCAGTGCTGGAATTGGCAGACAGGCACGTTTGAGGGGCGTGTGCGCGAGCGTATGGGTTCAAGTCCCATCTGCCGCACCAAAAAGATGACCACCTAACCGGGTGGTCATTTTTCGTTTGTGTTTTAATATTGAAAGATTAAAAGTTGTATTTAAGTGAAAAATTTCTTGTACGATAATCAGATTCAAGCAAGTATGATGTACTAGATGCTGACTCTCCAACTTAAATACTCTTCTAATGGTATAGGGATTTCCATACCACAAAATTACTTCTCAGTGAAGTAGGCATGCAATTGGAAAACTGATGATGCAAGGGTATATGCTTCTGTCGCCTGGCTCTTAAGTTCTTCAATTGATGCAGGAGAATAAGTATGCTTAAGTCCTTCCTTTGTTTTTTTGATTCTTTCTTTATGCATGTAAAATGAGGTACCCTCATCATTTGTTTGAACACCTATGAACATTTGACCATGTAATAAGTCGTTTCTTTGTTCGATAACATCTGAGATTCGTTTAAAAAGCTTTTCCGTTATCTTTTTTTCAGATTCGCTTAAGGTATAAACTTGATTGAATACACCACGGGCTAGAACTAAAATATCATTTGCGCTTCGATCAGCAAAGAAAATGTTAATTATCTGCGGTTGTTCTAACCCAAGAAACCGAAAAGTCCAACGAATCAAATTCTGAAGTTGAAATACTATTTTTTGAAAGTTGACAGTATACTCTCCAACATACTGGTGCGCAAGTGCTTTTGATGACTCAAGCTCTGATTCTATCATTATTATACCTCCCTACATTAGATGGAAAAATAAGCTAATGAAAGCATAACACAATTATCATGTGTGAAATAGTGTTTCTCCAATAATGCAATCTGCTTAAGCGCATTTGCTTTGAAAAGGCAACAATAAATGGTCATTTGCCTGTATTGATTGAAAATCAAGCTATAGTTGTGTTGTATAGGTTTAAATGTTATTCCGCGCATTTCCATTTATTCCAAGCATCTGCTATAATTGCTAAAATGCTTCGCAAAAAGGATGTACATTTTGGAATTTTTCATCGTAGACGCATTTACCGATCACATCTTCGGCGGCAATCAAGCCGGGGTTGTGATTTTGCGCGAAGAGCAGCCGTTTCCCGATGATGTTCTCATGCAAAAGATCGCGGCAGAGCTGAAACACTCCGAGACGGCGTTTGTGAAGCGCGTGGATTCCGATGTGTTCGAGCTGCGTTATTTCACTCCAGAGGGAGAAGTTGCGCTCTGTGGACACGCGACGGTCTCCGCGTTCACGGTTTTGCGAGGTCTTGGCGAGATTTCCTGCGGTGAGGCGGTTGCAAAAACACAGGCAGGAGATTTACGCGTAAAAGTTGAGGCAGACAAGATCTGGCTACAGATGCCGCAGGGTGAATTGGTTCGGACGCTGACCAAAGAAGAATCATCGAGCGTCTATTCGGCATACGGGTTGTATGAATCAAGTCGGGTTGAAGGAATGCAGCCGACTATTGTAAAAGTGGGACTTGCTGATACTCTCCTACCCGTCAGCAGCAAAGACGCGCTGGATCACGCGACTCAGAATCGCGATGAAGTCGTTCGACTTTCTAGAGACTTTGGATTGGTCGGCGTGCATATGTTCTTTTGCCCGACGGAAGGAGACGTAACCGCCTATTGCAGAAACTTTGCGCCGCTGTTCGGAATCGACGAAGAATCCGCGACGGGAACCTCCAACGCTTCTCTCACACATTATCTGTATATGGACCGGCACATTGGAACCGACAAGATCAACACCTTTGTTCAGGGCGAGGCGATGGGGAAGCCGTCCACGATCCTGAGCCGAATCGACGGGGCAGGGAACATCTGGATCGGCGGAAACGCGGTGATTTCGATTCAGGGTGAGTTGAATCTTTAGCGGCAAATTTTGCAGCCATCAGAACTATAAGCAACAAACAAGAGCAAACGGGAGATCACCCATGTACGAACTACACAAGATCACAGAAAACTGCTACTATATCCAAAGCCCCGCAAAGATCGGGCTGATACGTCTCGATGGGAACGATGTTTGCCTCATCGACAGCGGAAACGACAAGGATGCGGGGCGCAAGATTCGTCAGATACTAGATGCGAATGGTTGGCACCTCAGGGCGATCTATAACACGCATTCCAACGCGGACCACATCGGCGGCAACAAATACCTGCAAACGCAGACGGGGTGCGATATTTTCGCGCCCGGAATCGAACGGGATTTTACGATTCATCCAGTTCTGGAGCCGTCTTTTCTCTATGGCGGGTTTCCCCCGCAGAGCCTCCGGCATAAGTTTCTCATGGCGCAGGAGAGCGAGGCGGACGAACTGACGCAGGAAGCGCTACCGGAAGGCGTGAGCGTTATCCCGCTGCCGGGGCACTTCTTCGATATGGTAGGATATCGCAGCGCGGACGGCGCGGTCTACCTAGCGGACTGTCTTTCGAGTAAGGAGACGCTGGAAAAGTATCAAATTACATTTCTCTACGACGTGGCGGCGTATCTGCAGACGCTGGAGATGGTAAAGACGCTGGAAGCGAAGGTGTTCATTCCCGCGCATGCGGAGGCGACGGAAAATATCGCCCCACTGGCGCAGCACAATATTGACAAAGTACACGAGATCGCGGCAAAAATCCTGGAGAGTTGCAAACGGCCGGTTATATTCGAGTCCGTTTTGCAGCAGCTGTTCCTCGCCTTTGGGCTTATGATGACCATCGAACAATATGTGCTCGTCGGCAGCACGGTTCGCTCGTATCTTTCTTGGTTGAAGGACACCGGGCGGGTGGACTATTCATTTGAAAACGGGCAGATGCTTTGGCTGGCAATATAGCTAGTGGGGGATGATCGATCCCTGTAGTGCTATTCACCTAAAATGCATTTACGGTTTTGTTCGCAAATATCTCTGCTACAGTCGTTATTTACGAACAAAATAATTATCTTTTTCTCAACACTATGGTATTATATTGTTATAAAAAATGTTCCGGCGAATTCTGAAGACAGCTCGCATGCGCAAACACGGCCTGCGCGTACGAGACCGAAAGCACCGCCTGCGCTCTATTGCAGGGGATGCGCTTTTGAAAATGGGGGGGCCAGTGTTTTTTAGCGGACATGAAAGGAGCCATTATGAAAATAGAAAAGCGTATAATTCTGATCGCAGTTGCCATAGCACTCGCCGTATTCGCGGCGGGCTGTAACTTTAGCTTCACTACAGCGAAAATCGAAGACGCAATCATGACCGTCAGTATTGACGCAGAGGGAAAGCCCGGCGAAGAAGTGGTATCGTATCCGGCGGATGCGCGAGCCATATATACGTCGGCGAAGATCATGAATGCGCCGGATCATACGCAGATTCATATCGTCTGGACGTATGTGACAGGCAAACAACTCATCGATACGATCACGCTGGACAGCGGAGAGCTGGCAAACCGTTATATCTATTCTGATTTCACCCCGTCGGCGATATTGCCCGAGGGAGACTATCAGGTGGAGTATTACATCGATGACCGCGAAGAACCCGACGCAACCGTGAAGTTTGTTATCCTGTCCGCTGCGGGTGCTTCCAATACCGAATACACGCTTTATTCGCAAGCCGAGGGCGGTTTTTCGTTTATGTACCCGACGGATTGGGACATTCAGGAGTTTTTGGAAGAACGCGGCGCTTTTGTCTATCCGATGGAGTATGCGATCGCAAATGAAGATGATATCAATACGGTAATCGTCTATGCCGCTGAGGCAGAAGCATCGGAACACACGATCGATACATTACTTCAGGCGTGGGTAGACGAAACAGAAACAGAGGCGCTTGAAAACTATGCATATATCGCGCAGGCGGTAGACACGATCAACGGGAAAGACATCGCGAGCTACTCCTACTCATGGACAAGAGGCGATTACCAGCTCTATACGGTCGATGCACTGCTGATGAACGGAGATAACTTCTACGTGCTCTCGTTTACGGCAACGGCGGAAGCATACGATGTTCTCTATCCGCATTTTGAGCAGATGGCAATCTCGTTTGAAATACTGTAAGTCAAGGCAACGTTCGCGCCGCAGGCTGACCGTGTCCCGGTTGTCCTGCGGTGTTTCTTTATGCGCCCAAACAGCAAAAAGCCTTCGAGTGGATTGGACAGAATTTGTTCAA
>JAUYTF010000435.1 GCA_030695285.1 Eubacteriales bacterium
CTGCGAGTTCGTGTTTGCGATCAAAGACCCGGACTGACGACACGACAATTTCATATTGGCTCACACGAATCAGCACAAAAAATCAGAACGCCCGTTTTTCGGACGTTCTGTTTGTTATCCAGAGTTTCGTGTTCATCGCGGTCATGCTGGCGCAGACCGTGGCTTCTGTGATCTAGTAGCGCTTCACCAAGCGCGCCAGAGCCACGCGTCCAGAAAGCAGGCGCGAAAGAACTGGCTGACAGTAAAGCCTGATGCGTCAACTGACTATCAATAAGACCCGCGTTGCGCTTTTTGCCGACGCGGGTCTTGTGATAGAATCCTTGTCAGGACAAAATGAAGCTATAACAGCGTCTTGTAATAGAGTCCCGTCGTGTGCGGCTCATCCGTCTTTTCTGCGGCGAGAAAGCGCTTGGCGATCATTTCAATCTCATGCGCACGTTCGCGTGTGAAGTAGAGCATCTGAAAGTCCAGGCCGCGCATATTCCGCTTTGCAATGTCGAGCGGTACGCTGTTGAGCAGCGCCACCGAGCGATAATGATCGCACTCCACCGCAAAGCGCACCTGCATGCGGTCGGGAAGAATCCCCTTTTGTCCGCAGGCGGCGCAGCCGATAGAAGCTTTGATCGGGCAGTTTCTCACGTGCATCAGCGGCAGGTAGCCATAGGAGAGCACGCCGCGCGGGATGCTTCCGCCGAGGGCTTTGATGGCATTCATCGAGAGTTCAAACGAGAGCGTCGCGCTATTAAGCCCCTGCGCCTCATGAAACGCGAGCGCTTCGGTGTTGGAGAGATTCAGTCCGAACCCGCCGTGTACGGCTAGCCCAAGCCGCCTGCCAAGCGAGATGCCGTAGACGTTGTTTGCCCAGACGGAAATAAGCCCGGCTTTCGCGAGTGCTTCCAGCCGCGCGTCAAACGCGGGCTCGTCCTCGGGGAAGAGTACGGTCGGCAGTTGCGCGATCAGCTTCTCGCCGAGGCGCGCGAGCAACGGCGCATCGATCTCCTCGGCGGGGAGTATGATCTTCTCAAACGAATCCATGCAGGCGATCTGCTCTTTTTGATGAAACCTCGCCCAGAGAGCGGGTGTTTCGCGCGGCGAACGATCACGCGCGGGCGCGGCAAAGTCGAAATCGTGCTTCTTGTGCGGCGTTGGCTGACCGCGTAGCTCCAGCAATTCGTCCAGCGCATCTCTGCGCATGGCGTTGAGCGCGGAGATGGGGAGAGTAAGACCTTCGGCAATCTCAGAACGAAATGAGCGCACGAAGAACGGCGTTCCGCCCGTCTTCTCCAGATTCTTTTTCGCGCTCTCCTGATCCAGCGCGCGGTGATTTGCCCGTTCCGGCGCGCTGCCCTGAGCGGTGACTTCAAGCACACCGTCGCTGACGGTGAGCGACGCTGCGCTTTTGTCGAGCGAGAAAACAAGATCGATGGGTACGAGCGGCGTTTCGTTTCGATACAGTGCTGCCAGCGAGGAGAGCACGCCGTCCGCGCCAGTGACATCTTCCTTGGTGCGGTAGCCAAACATCTCCGCGCTTCGCTGCCCTTTGAGGTAGCCATCCGTAAAGCCGCTGCGCGAAAACACCGCGCGTAAAGCCTCCGCGTCGTAGGACTTGCCCGTGAGCGCGAGCTTGCAGGCGGCGGTTGCGGCGGCGACGTATTCCGGCCGCTTCATGCGCCCTTCGATTTTGAATGAGTTTATGCCTGCGTCCGCGAGTTCGCTTAGGTGTGTAATCAGAGACATATCCTTGAGCGAGAGCGCATAGGGGTGATCCCCGCTTGTCCAGTTCAGGCGGCATGGCTGGGCGCAGAGCCCGCGGTTGCCGCTTCTGCCGCCGAGCATGGCGGAAAGATAGCACGCGCCCGAGACGCTCATACAATGCGCGCCGTGGATAAAGGCTTCTTTCTGGATCGATACGGAGGCGCAGATGGCCGCGATTTCGTCAAGCGAAAGCTCGCGCGCGAGCACGATGCTGTCAAAGCCGACGCTTTCGAGAAACCGCGCGCCGTCGATATTGTGTACGGCGGTCTGTGTGGAGGCAAAGCGCTTGAGGGTGGGGTAGCGATTATGAAACAGCCGCAGCACCGCCATATCCTGAATGATCACCGCATCCGCACCAACCTCCGCGATTTGGTCGGCTTCCTCCTCCAGCGCGCTCATTTCCGAATCCATGACAATGGTGTTGACGGCAACATAGACCTTCACACCCCGCGCATGACAATAGGAGACGGCTTTTGTAAGGCTCGTCTCGGCAAAGTTTGCGGCGTTCCGGCGCGCGTTGAAGTTCTGCCCGCCGAGGTAAACCGCGTCGGCTCCGCAGCGTACCGCCGCAAGCAGCTGCTCTTCGCCGCCCGCCGGGGCAAGTATTTCGGGGGTTTGCATGGTTAACTCGTTTCTCCTTTGAGTACGTTCTTTTAAACGCAATAATCCTAGAGTTCGGTCTTATTAACGCAATAATCCTAGATTACGTTCTTTAAACGCAATCATCTTTGAGTACGTTCTTTAAAACGCAATAATCCTAGAGTTCGGTCTTATAAACGCAATAATCCTAGATTACGTTCTTTTAAACGCAATCATCTTTGAGTACGTTCTTTAAAACGCTATAATCATTGTATAACAAAACGCTTGGCATGACGAATGGAATCGTCCGAATTCCGACAATCAGGCGATAAGCTCATCGATCGCTCCGCAGCGCCCGAAACCGGCGTGGTTGGCGCGGCGTATTATGTCATGGAGCGACTGGCGGATTTTTCAGTAGAAACGGGGGAAATCATCGTATGAATCGATTCAGCATCATTGGCGCGGCGCATCTGGACGCGCTGGTCGAGGGCGTGGACGGAACCGCGCTGCATTTGGGTTCCACGCCTGCTGAGCGCATCCGGCTTGGGTTTGGCGGGGACGCGCTCAACGAGGCGGTGACGCTCACGCGGTTCGGCGGTGCGGTCGACCTCATCAGCAAGATCGGCACAGACAGCGCGGGGGATATGGTGCTAAACTTCTGCCGCTCGGCCGGATTGTCTGTAGAGCACGTGCAGCGCGAAGATGGCTTGCCCACCAGCATGAATATCGTGCTCGTCGACCATGCGGGCGAACGGCGCTTCATCACCGACCCAAACAGCAGCCTGCGCGCGCTCGCGCTTTCGGACGTGCTGCCGCTGGTGGCTTCGCTCTCTCCCGTGGTCTGCTTTGCGAGCTTATTTGTCTTTCCGCGCTTTCGCGCCGAGGAACTCGCGCCGCTCTTTTCCGCAATCAAGCAAAGAGGCTGCCTGCTTGCTGCGGACATGACCAAGCGCAAGAACGGCGAGCGGCTTTCCGACCTTGCGGGCGTTTGGCAGCACATCGACATCCTTTTTGCCAATGCGGAGGAGGCGGGGCTGCTCACGAGCGCGACGAACGTGGCGCAGATGGCGCAGGAGCTGCGAAACGGTGGTGTAGCGTGCGTGGTGATCAAGACGGGGGCGCGCGGCTGCTATGTCGCCTCTGACGCGGTTACGGGCGCTGTGCCGGGCTGCGTGAGCCGCGCCTGCGTGGACACCACGGGCGCGGGGGATAGCTTCGCCGCAGCCTTTCTCTTTGCCCGCGCGGCGGGACGCAAGCCGGATGACTGCGCGCGCTTTGCAAATGCTGCCGCGAGCATCTGCGTGGAGCACCTCGGCGCAACAACGCACGTAATCACGCTGGACAAGGCGCTCGCGCGCTGCCGCGAAAACTATGGCGCGGGGTTTGACGCGCTTTAGCGTCAGCACAAAGCTTCTCGCCTCTCTTTTGCGCAAGTATTAGCTCGATGAGAGGCGTGGCTGACAAATGCAGGAGCGAAGATATAGGCGCGTCTTATAACACAAAGTTCCTTTGTGATTGGCGATGGAATGTGTTACGATGACAGGAATCTATTTGCGATCAAACCGGTTAGGGAGTATGGGATGTCGGATAAGCGAAAGAAGGAGCTGTTCCTTTTTTTTGCCGTCATCGTGGCGGTGAACTTAGCGATGGGGTTCAGCGACGGGCTGTTTTCCAATTATTTTAAAGATGTGTATCACACCGATGGCCGTGAGCGCGGGCTGATCGAGCTGCCGCGCGAGCTGCCTGGCGTGATCACGTTTTTTCTCATCAGCGCGTTTGCGTTTCTGGGCGACATCACCATTGCGATCCTCGCGCAGGGCATCGCCGCGATCGGGCTGATGGTGCTGGGGCTTGTCACGCCTTCGTTCGGGGTGATGCTGGTGTTCCTGTTTATCAACTCGCTTGGCGTGCATCTGTATATGCCGCTAAAGGACAGCATCGGCATGTCGCTCTCGGAGCCGGATCAAATCGGCAAACGCATGGGGCAATTTTCGGGCATCAGCTTTGCGGTGCTCACGGTTTCGGGGCTGGCGGTATTCTTTTTGTTCCGCTTTGGTGTATTCAGCTTCGCGAGCAAGACGAAATGGACGTTTGTCGTTGCCGCGATATTCTACCTCGTCGCAATTGCGATGATGATCCGGCTCAAGCTTGCGGTAGGTCAGATGCGCACCAAGCGCGAGAAGATTAAGCTCATCTTTCGGAAAGAGTATAAGTTCTACTATCTGCTGGCCATCGTGTTTGGCGTTCAAAAGCAGGTGATGCTCGTGTTCGGGCCTTGGGTGTTGATTGAGACGCTCGGGCAGCGGGTGGATACGATCGTGTTGCTTGGCATCGTGGCCTCTACGCTCGGCATCTTCTTCATGCCTCAACTGGGCAAATGGATCGATCGCTTTGGCGTGAAAAAGCTGCTGTTTGCTGATGCGTTCTCTTTTATTTTCGTCTACCTATGCTACGGCATGCTGGCGCAGCGCTTCAACGGCGGCGCGTTGGCAAAGGTCGGCTTACCTGTGCTGCTGACCTGCGCGCTGTTCGTGGTAGATCGGCTCTCGTCTCAAATGGGTATCATCCGCACAATCTATCTCAAATCGATCGCGTTTGAGAGCGCGGATGTCACGCCGACGCTTTCGCTGGCAATGATGATGGATCACGTCGTCTCCATCATCGTTGGCGTGACCGGCGGCATCGCCTGGGTCAAGTTTGGTTCGCATACCATCTTCTATGCGGTGGCAGTACTCTCGCTGATCAATCTCGCGGTGGCAATCCTCGTCAAAGACCCGCGCAAACTGGAGGTTCGCCTGCAATAGAAAAAAAGGGGATAGGACAGAACCTTCAAAAGTCTTAAGCGTTTGCGATACAGAACTAAGTAAAAGATCATTAGTTATAAACTTTTACTAAACAGAAACAAGTAATAGATCACTTGAATTTACACAAAAGAACTGACGCCGTTGAAAGCGTCAGTTTTGTTGTAGTGATTGGTTTATTGTGCTTGCTTATCTGTGACGGCGGCGGCGCGGCGTGTTGGAGATCTGCATGATCAGCAGCACGACGCCAAAGAGCAGCACGATTCCGCCGCAGATGTAGATCCAGGAATAGGTTCCGGCGCTGACTGGTTCGAGCAGGGATTCTGCGGTAGTATTCTCAAAGAAGCGCGTGGTGCCGCTCTGCTCGATGGAGGCGGGCGTATAGTTGCCGTCTCCCGTGCGGGTGACGGACATGGAGTAAGGCTCGCCTCCGAGCGCGGTGATGGTTACAGTGTAGGCTCCCGCTTCCGCAGCGGGGTCAACCTTGCAGCCCTGAAGCGAGAAGTCGAGCGCGCCGTTTCCGCTGCCGCCGGAGAGCTGAATGTCAAACGTGCTGCCGGAGAATGCGTTGTCGTTCCAGCCGCTGACCATGAGCGCGGATTGTACAGCACCTGCCGTCACGCCCTCGAAGGTTGCGGGGGAGGAGGCTTCGTATGTGGCATCTCCCGCTCTGCTGACGCTGACGGCATAATCCTTGTCAGCCAGCGGGTAGACGGAGATGATATAAACATTGCTCTCGCCGCTCTTGAGCCTTGCCGCGCAGCCGTCGTTGGTGGAGAGCGTCGTGGCGCCCGTGCCATTGCCGCCGCTGACAGCGATTTCAAATGCGCTACCTGCGGGTGCGTTTGCGATCCAGTTTTCGATTTGGAGCGCGTTTTGCGTGCCCTTGCCGGATTGACCGTGGTAGGTGCGCGTTTGCTGCGATTCGTAGTGATCCGTTTCACCCATGATAGCGTTGAGCGAATAGCCGCCCGCCGAGGTGACGGTTACTGTGAATTTCGTGTCTGTCGTGCCGCTTGCGGGGGAAATGGTGCAGCCGCTGGCGACGAAGCTGATGGGCGCGTGATCGGAGCCGCCCACAACCTTGATGGGGAAAGAGTCGTTGCAGTTTTTCGCCTCCGACCAGCCGGAGACGGAGAGCGTGCGTGCGCGTGTCTTCTCGGAAAGGCCGCTCATTGAGGCGGAAACGCTGTTATAACCATAGTTGCCCGCGCGCGTTGCGGTGATGGCATAGGGACCCACCGCGTCAACGGTGACCTCATATTTGTCCGTGGAAAGCTGGCTATAGCTGCAGCCGACCGTGGAGAGCATGATCGCCTCGCTTGTGCTGCCGCCGTAAATGCGCAGCGTGAACGTATCGCCGCTCTTGGCGTTTTCCACCCAGTCTTCAATATGGATTGCAGACTGGGTGGACTTGCTGGCGCAGCCGCTCAAGCGGGCGGAAAATGCGCTGTTGTAGTTCGTGCTTCCGTCCATCATCGCGGTGAGTTCATATGCGCCAACGCGTGTGACGGTCACCTCAAACTCTGTATCTACGGTACCGACAGCAGGTGAAACGGTGCATCCGTCCGTCTGGAAGGAGATGGCGCCGTTCGTGTTGCCGCCGGTGATGCGAATCTTGAAGCGGTCGTAGTAATCGTCTCCACCGCCCCAGCCGATTATGCTCAGCGGCATCTGATCTGCCCGTCCGGCAAGACCGGTGCGCGTGTCGCGCGCGAGATCGGAGGTGCCGCTCTTCGCGGCGGTCAGCGAATACACGCCAGAACCGGTGACGGTGACGGTATAAGTGCTTGCGCCCGTTCCGCTCGCGGGGAATACGGTGCAGTTGTTTGCCGTGAAGGAGACAGGCTCTGTCTCGGCGACACCTTTGAGGGAAACCTCAAAGCTCTCGCCGCAGTTCTTCGCGCCCTGCCAGGAGACGATAGAGAGCGCGTTTGCGTCCCGAATCGCAAAATCGGACACACCGGGGGCAACCGGCGCATCCGCTGTGGGGATGAATTGTACGATGTTTTCCGCAGCAGCATCGACGGCAGGTGCGGACGCCTGCTGCGCTTCTTCAACGCGGAAGGACTGCAGCAGCGTTCTAGTTGCCGCGCTGGCGGGCTTATAGGCGAAGATGACCGCAAGGCCGAAGAAAAGAATGAATGCTACGAGTGCATATACTCTGCGCTTGGCGCGCTTTCTTGCAGAGCGAACAGGCCGCTCGCGATATGCGGAGCGGTTGGGCGGAGTGACATATGATGATGTATACCTACCCGTGTGTCCCATCGTCATTTCCCCCGGCTCAACTTGCAAAACACGGCCATGAAGCGGAATCCTACATCGTCCGTCCACTCGTAACAAATGCGTTACGGTATATTCATGGAAATTTAATATTATACTATCGTCCTGAGTATACAATGTCAAGGAAAATTTATCTAACCATTGTATTGACCAGAGAATTTATACACAAGCTGTTGGGTTTTCCGCCATCGTTCACAAATAATTTTTTTTCTCATTTATCGTGCATTTTGCATAATAAAATCAGCGCGCATTGGCCGGTGGGGCGAGTATGTCCATTTTGTATTCGATTTGGTATAATGAATCATATTTGTGCAAGAAAATGCAAGATTTCTATCTACCGCATGGGGTAACTGCCAAAATCGGAAAGGATGGAACAAAAGGGCAATGCTGCACGTTCAGTCGCTTGACCAAGCGAAGTTTTTGCTGTTGAATATCATCAAGAAAGGCACGTTTTTGAGCGAGAGGGTGCATGTTTCGCGCTGCGGCGGTCGGGTTTTGGCAGAAGATGTGGTTTCGAGCGAAGATTTGCCCGTCTTTGACCGCAGCGCGGTGGATGGATTTGCGGTCGTCAGTTCAGATACCTTCGGCGCATCCGCAGCGCAGCCGTCGCTGCTTTTCTCCAAGGGCGAGGTGAAGATGGGCGAGCGCGCGGCAGTTTCGCTCTCGGCGGGAGAATGTGCCGTGGTTTGGACAGGCGGTGAGCTGCCGCACGGCGCTGATGCGATGGTGATGCTGGAAGCGGCGCAGTCGCTCCCGGGTGGACTGATCGCGGTGGAGACATCCGCCGCTCCGGGCGGGCATGTGGTGTTTCGCGGGGACGATGTGCGCGCGGGAGATGTGCTGCTGCCCGCGGGCAAACGGCTGAGCGCGCGGGATATCGGTCTGCTTGCCGCGCTGGGCGTGACGGGTGTTTTGGTTGCAGCGCAGCCGCGCGTGGGGATCTTGTCCACGGGCGATGAGCTGATCGACTGCAAGAAAACACCCATTGGCGGGCAGATACGGGACGTGAACGGAGCCATGCTGCTCTCCGCCTGTAAGGAAGCCGGCGCTGATGCACAGTTTTGCGGAATTGTGCCGGATGAAGAAGCGGCGCTGCTTGCCGCCATGCGCGAAGCAGGGAAAGACTGCGATCTGCTTCTCGTCTCCGGCGGAAGCTCCGCGGGCGCGAAGGACGCGGTATCCCGCTGTCTGGGCAAACTCGGCAGCGTGCTCTTTCACGGGCTTGCGCTCAAGCCGGGGAAACCGACGCTGGCAGGCCAGACGGAAGACACGCTCGTCATCGGTCTGCCGGGCCATCCGGCGGCGGCCTATCTGGTGTTTCACGCGCTGGTGCGCCCGCTGCTTGCCGCGATGGCGGGAGCAGCATTGACACAGCGTACCGCGCAGGCTACGCTGACACAAGTTGCGCCGAGCAATCACGGGCGCGAAGAACTTCTGCCCGTGCGCTTGCGCGAAGGCTATGCGGAACCTGTCGCGCTCAAATCCGGGCTGATTTTACCGCTGACCCGCGCGGACGGATACATCCGTATCCCGCGGGACACGGAAGGCCTCGAAAAGGGCGCGCAGGTCGAAGTGATTTTGTTCTGAGCAGGCTACATTGATTTCGGTAGGCTACATTGCTTTCAGCAGGCTACATTGCTTTCAGCTGGCTATATCGCCTTCAATAGAGAAACACTATAAACAAACCGGAATGATTTGAGGATATTCAGATGAGCAACCATACATACCTGAACAATACGCAGCTGCATGAAGCGCAGAAACAGTATCTGGTTTTTTTGGAGGAGCGCGGGCTATCCTCCCGAACGGAAGAAATTCCCGTCGCGGATGCGTTTGGCCGGATGAGCGCGCGCGCTGCCTATGCGCGCCTCTCCAGTCCGCACTACACCGCCTGCGCCATGGACGGCATCACGCTTGCTGCAAAGCGCACCTTCGGAGCCACGGAAACCACGCCCGTGCTGCTGCGCGAGGGGGAGTTCATCCGCGTGGACACCGGCGACCCGCTACCGGACGGATGCGACGCGGTGGTCATGATTGAGGACTGCGTGGAGGGCGAGGGAGTCATCACGCTCCGCGCCGCCGCCGCGCCCTGGCAGCACGTGCGCCAGATCGGCGAAGACCTCGCGGCAGGCGACATGATTCTGCCTTCGTTCATCGAAATCGAGCCCGCTATGATCGGCGCGCTGCTCGCGGGCGGCGTGCGGACGATCGAGGTAATTGCAAAGCCGCGCGTGGGCATCATCCCCACGGGGGACGAGATCGTCTCCGCAAGCGAAAACCCGCGCGCGGGCGAAGTGCCGGAGGTTATCTCCGCCGTGTTCTGTGCCATGCTGCAGCGATGGGGGGCAACCGGTGTGGTGTACCCCGTCGTGCCGGACGATCCGGCTCTGATTCAGGCGGCGTTGCGTCAGGCGGCGGAGGAGTGCGATCTCGTGCTGCTCTGCGCTGGCACCTCTGCGGGCAGGGATGACGGCACAGCCGCCGCCATCCGCGCGCTGGGCGAGGTCTGTATTCACGGCATTGCTATCCGCCCCGGCAAGCCCGCCGTGCTGGGTGCTGTCGGCGGCGCACCAGTGGTCGGGGTTCCCGGCTACCCCGTCTCCGGCATCATCGTATTGGAAGAACTGGTCAAACCCGTGATCGACCGCATGCTCAAACGCGAGCGCGAAATGGCGGAGACCGTCTGCGTCAAGATGGGGCACAGATACGTCTCCTCGCTCAAGTATCGCGAATTTGTGCGCGCGTCACTTGGTTTTGACGCGGAAGGCAGCCTGACCGTCATGCCCATCCAGGCGGGCGCGGGTGTGATCACGTCGCTGACGAAGGCGGACTGCATCCTCGATGTGCCGCAGAACAGCGAGGGATTTGAGGCGGGCGAACGCGCGCATGTGCGCCTGCTCAAGCCCATCGAGCGCATCGCGCGGACGGTGCGCATCCTCGGCAGTCACGATCCGCTGATCGACGAGGCGGCGGATGCGCTCAGGCGAGCGGACATCCGCGCGTATGTCAGCAGTGCGCACGTCGGCAGCATGGGCGCGATTCTTGCGCTGAGCCGAGGCGAAGGGCAACTGGGCGGCGTGCATCTGCTGGATGCGGCGGACGGCAGCTATAATGTTTCTTATGTGGAAAAGTTTATTCCCGATGGCGGCGTCGCGCTGGTGGAGTGTGTGCGACGCGCGCAGGGTCTGATCGTCGCTAAGGGCAATTCGCTGGGGATACGATCGGTTACCGACCTCATCGATCCGCGCGTGCGCTACGCCAACCGACAGAAGGGCGCTGGCACACGCGTGCTGCTGGACTATCTGCTCCGCCAAGCGAGCGTTTCCCCGCTTGTGATCGGCGGCTACGAGCGCGAGGAGCTGACCCATACCGCCGTCGCCGCGCAGATTGCGGCGGGCAGCGCGGACTGCGGACTTGGGATACTCGCCGCCGCGCGGATGTATGCGCTGGATTTTATCCCTGTCTGTGAGGAAACGTATGATCTGCTGGTTTCGCTTGCGGCGATGGAGAGCCCGCAGGTGCGCGCGTTTCTCCGCGTGCTCGCGAGCGATGGTTTCCTGCGCAGACTGGACGCGCTGGGGGGCTATTCTTACGATCAACCGGGCAGAATCAAAAAGATATGGCCGGATCGGATAGAGGGATAGCGTTATTCTTTCAAAAATAATATATCACGCAAAACAACCGAAATACCCTTGCCAAATCTTGGCTGCCGCCGTATGATAGAGCTATTCTTCGGCGGATATTCTTTTCAAACAATATCGCTTATGCCGAATGATAGAGCGATTCTTCGGCGGATACTCTTTTTAAGCTATACTGCTTGAACAGTAGCGCAAGCAGAATATCGCAAGAAGTATCGAAAAAAGTGTCGCTGGAAGCGATTCACGATTGAGCACATAAGCCGCGCGCTCTATGCGGTAGATCACGAAAGGACGGCGTTTGCGATGGATGAAATGCTCACGCATGTCAACGAGCGTGGAGAAGCGCACATGGTGGATGTTTCTGAAAAAGACATCACCCACCGCGAGGCAATTGCCGAGAGCTTTGTCGTCATGCAGCCTGAGACACTGGAGCGCATCCAGAACGGCAGCACCGCAAAGGGAGATGTGTTTGCCACCGCGCGCATCGCGGGCATACTCGCTGCCAAGCGCACGAGCGAACTCATTCCGCTGTGCCACCCCATCGCGCTGACATCGGTCAATATCGACCTCGTCGCCTGCTTTCCGGATCGCGTGCACATCATCGCCGAGGTTCGTTGCGACGAGAAAACCGGCGTGGAGATGGAAGCGCTGACCGCAGCGAGCGTCGCCGCGCTGACCATATACGACATGTGCAAGGCCGTTGACCGCGGCATGGAGATCGCTACCACACGTCTGCTGAGAAAAAGCGGCGGCAAGAGCGGGGTTTTTGAGCGCAAGGCGGGCGATTGCGAGCCCGGCATTTGATGCGCGAGATGGACAACCGACCACGGAGGTTTTTCATACGGAATAAGAACCAAAACGAGTGATTCTTTAAGCCAATCGTAAAACGAAGAAAGTCGCCTTGGGCGAGCAATCAGATTTTAGAAAGCCAATCAAAAATAATGAACGACCGCTTTGGACGAACAATTACATACCTGCGCCTTTCGCTGACGGAACGCTGCACGCTCAAGTGCTCTTATTGCCGCGCAGGCGAAGGCGTCTGCCCCAAGAAGAGTGAACTCGCGAAAGAAGAGTTCCTGCGCATCGCGCGCGCGTTTGCTGAAGTTGGCGTCAAAAAAGTGCGTCTCACGGGCGGGGAACCAATGCTACGGAGTGACCTGCTTTCGATCATCTCCGGTATACGCGCGATTCCGCAGATTGAAGAGATCACCATGACCACCAACGGGCAGCACCTGCCGGGGATGAGCTGCGCGCTCAAGGAAGCGGGGCTTGATCGCCTGAACATCAGCGTGGATTCTTTAAAACCCGAACGCTATCACGAGATCACCGGCGGCGGGTCGCTTTCGCGCGTGCTGACGGGGATTGAGGAGGCGTTTGCAGCGGGGTTTTCGACGCTAAAGCTCAACGTTGTGCTCTTGCGCGGAGAGAACGACGACGAGACGGGGAACTTCATCGCGCTCACGAAAGAGCGCGCTGTTTCGGTGCGCTTCATCGAGTATATGCCGCTGGGCGAAATCGACCACGCGAACCTGCGCGTCACGGGCGCGGAGATTCTGCAAAAGTATCCGCAGCTCATCCACGTCGTGCCGTCTTATCGCGGGCAACCCGCGCGGGACTTTCAGATGCCCGGCCATATCGGGCGCGTCGGGCTGATCGACCCCGTGTCGCACCGCTTCTGCGCGGACTGCAACCGCGTGCGCGTCATGAGCGACGGCATGGTGCGCCCCTGCCTCGGCTCCAATGAGGAGTTTTCGCTCAAGGAGGCGCTGGAGCAGGAAGGCGACGGCGCGCTGCACGCAGTCATCGCACGGGCGATCGCACTTAAGCCGGAGTCGCATTGCTTTGACGATGGCTTTTCAGCACAGAAGACCATGAGCCGCATCGGCGGCTGACGCGCGGGCGCTGCGATCGCGAAAACGAGCCGAATGACCGGCTAAGGAGCAATCAGAAATCTCACGAAACCGAGGAATCGTTGTGGCAAAGATCACGTCCATCAACATCAGCCCGAAAAAGGGCACCTTCAAGCAACCCGTCGAGCGCGCAGAATTGCGCGTCGATCACGGGATTGTCGGGGATGCGCACGCGGGCAACTGGCACAGGCAGATCAGCCTGCTTGCGCAGGAGAGCATCGACAAGATGACCGCGCTGGGGCTTAGCGACCTTACGCCCGGTAAGTTTGCGGAGAATATTACCACAGAGGGTATTTCATTGTATACGCTTCCCGTAGGCACGATGCTCCGCCTCGGCAACTGCCGCGCAGAGGTCACGCAGATCGGCAAAGAGTGCCATCAGCATTGCGAGATCTATAAAAAGGTCGGGCAGTGCATCATGCCGCACGAGGGGATTTTTGTGCGCGTGCTCACGCCGGGCGAGATCGTGGTTGGCGACGAGGTTCTGGTAGAGGCATAAGAAATGTGTTGTTTTTGCGGGCGAAGCCCGCTTTTTTTCATCTGATTTGCTAAAAATTTATGGATCGGAGGAAGTATCGTTATTTTCAAAATATAAGAGCGCAAAAAAAACAGATCAAAGCGTTGTATTTTTGAAAAGATAATGGTATGATTCACATATGAAGATCATCGACACTAAAGAAGCCGTAGGACATGTGCTCTGCCATGACCTGACGCGCATCGTCCCCGGGGTCAGCAAAGACGCGCAGTTTCGCAAAGGGCACGTCGTCACCGAGGACGATATTCCTATGCTACTCTCTATGGGAAAAGACTCTCTCTTCGTGTGGGAGGTAGACGAAAACACCCTGCACGAAAATGAAGCGGCGGACATATTGGCCGCCCTCTGCGAGAGTGCGAACATGCGCCGCGGCGAGGTAAAAGAGGGCAAGATTGAGCTCTTTGCCACCCAAGACGGCGTGTTTACCGTAGATGTTGCGAGGCTCGACGCGCTCAACGACCTGCCGGACATCATGGTCGCAACAAGGCATACCAACAGCCCCGTCAAAGCCGGAGATAAGCTCGGCGGCACGCGGATTATCCCGCTCTTGATCGACCGCCGCCGCATCGAAGAGGCGCAGACGCTGGTCGGCAGCGAGCCGCTGATGCGGCTGGCACCGTATCGCAAGGGGCTCAAGGCGGGCATCGTCGTCACCGGCAACGAGGTCTTTCACGGAAGGATTATTGATAAATTTACCCCGGTTGTCGAGAAAAAGCTTCTGGCGCTGGGCGTTGTGCCCGTGGAACGGCGTATCAGCGACGACAGCACGGAGAACATCGTCAAAGCAATAGCCGAGGTGCGCGCAAGCGGCGTGGACATCGTGCTCTGCACGGGCGGCATGAGCGTCGACCCCGACGACCGCACCCCCGCTGCTATTCGCGACAGCGGGGCGAATATCGTCACCTATGGCGCGCCCGTCTTGCCGGGGGCCATGTTCTTACTGGGATATTATGACGACGGCGTGCCCGTGATGGGCTTGCCGGGCTGTGTGATGTATTCGCGTGCGTCGATTTTCGACATCGTTCTGCCTCGCGTGGTCGCAGGCATGCGCATTTCGCGCAGGGACTTAATGCGCCTCGGCAACGGCGGGCTGTGTTTGCAGTGCGACGTTTGCACCTATCCCAACTGCGGGTTTGGCAAGGAGTAACGGGCAACTCAGCGTTCGCTTCGCTCTTCGTGGTTAACTCGCTTGCATGGTGGATTTCGTGGGTGTCCGGCCGGCCTCGCGTGCCAAATTAAAAAGCTAACAAGAGGAAATTGACACATGAAGAAATGGATTGCCCTAAGCTGCGCCGTCGTTATGATGGCGATGCTTGGCGCCTGCGCGGCCCCCGCTGCCCCCTCCGCAACCAAAGCGCCCACGCCGATCGAGGCGGCGACCGAAGCGCCCGCAGCTATGCCCAAACCCACCGCCACGCTGGAAGCAGCCGAGGTGCAGCTGTTTATCGCAACGAGCCTCGAGGGCGCATTTCAAGAGATCATCCCGCTCTACAACGTCACCCAGCCAAACGTAAAGATCACCTACAACGCAGACAGCTCCGGCACGCTGCTCACTCAGGTGCAGGAAGGGTTCGCCTGCGATGTTTTTTTCTCCGCCGCCGTCAACCAGATCAAAACGCTGGAAGAGGAAGGCTACATGATCGCGGGAACGCGCGTCGATCTGCTGAGCAACAAACTCGCGCTGATCACGCGCAAAGGCAGCGGCACGGCGGTCATCGGATTTACCGACCTTGCCAACGCCAAGAGCATCGCGCTTGCCGACGGCAGCGTGCCCGCGGGCAAATATACCAGACAGGTGCTGATCAACCTTGGCGTACTCGACGGCGCGAAAGCTGCAGCGGATTACACCGCGACGGAGGTATCCGCGGCGCTCGGCGGCGTAGAGATCAATGAGTGTGCTAACGTTGGGAGGGTCAAGGAGGCAGTCAAGGAGGGCGCAAACGAGGTTGGTGCTTTGTTTTACTCTGATGCATACTCCGTCAAGGACGACGTGGACATCCTCGAAGTGGCGGACACCGCACTCACCGGAGACATTCTCTATCCCGTCTGCCGCGTGAATAACGCGGATGCGACGGCGGCTCAGACCATCGCCGCAGATGACTTCCTCGCCTTTTTGCAAACGGACGCAGTGAAAGCCATCTTTGAACAATACATGTTCATCATCCACAAATAAATGAATCGAATAGAATGATCAAAACAGCTTTCCAGTGAGTTCTTATCAATCGTAAAATCTGCACCCGAAAGTGCGTTATGGAACAATGACTTCAGCTGAAAGGAGGCAGATCATGCAGGAGATTTGGGAGATTCTTAAAACCCTCGACTACAGCCCGCTCTGGATTTCGCTGAAAACGGGGCTAGTCGCAACCGTGATCTGCTTCTTTCTCGGCATCTGGACGGCGCGGAGCGTGATGCGCATGGGCAAGCGCGCCAAGGCGTTTGTCGATGGCTTGCTCACGTTGCCGATGGTGCTGCCGCCGACGGTTGCGGGCTTTTTTCTACTGCTGATCTTCAGCCTGCGCCGCCCGATTGGCTCGTTTTTGTATGAGGAGCTCTCCATCAAGGTGGTGCAGACATGGCTTGGCTGCATTCTCGCCGCAGGGGTGATCTCCTTTCCGCTCATGTATCGAAATGCACGCGCTGCATTTGAGCAGGTGGATATCGAGCTCATCTACGCGGGGCGCACGCTGGGCATGAGCGAGAGCGCGATCTTCTGGCGCGTGGTGCTGCCATCGGCAGGCCCCGGCGTTGTCAGCGGCACGATCCTTACCTTTGCCCGCGCGCTGGGTGAATACGGCGCCACCAGCATGCTTGCGGGGAACATCGCGGGCAAGACGGGCACGATCTCCCAGCGCATCGCGATGGTGATTCAAAACGGAGATTATTTGACGGCGGGGTTGTGGGTTGCGATAATATTACTCATCTCGTTCGGCATCGTAGTGGTGATGAACCTCTTTGCCGACGCCAAGATGAAACATATCAAAAAATGGTGATTCATACCAACGCGAAGTTTGATTAGACGAGCTTGATTTGAGGTGCCAATGTCCCTTTCGGTTCAAATCGCAAAACGATTACAGGGGTTTACCCTAAATATCTCCTTCTCTGCGGAGGCGGGCGTGACCGCACTGCTGGGCGCTTCCGGCAGCGGAAAAAGCATGACGCTTCGCTGCATCGCAGGCGTGGAAAAGCCCGACGAGGGCAGCATCGTACTCGACGGGCGCGTGCTCTACGACTCTAAGGCGAAGATCGATCTGCCGCCGCAGGCGCGAAAGGTCGGCTATCTCTTTCAGCGCTATGCGCTCTTTCCCAACATGACGGTACTGCAGAACATCGACGCGGGGCTCTCACTGGAGCGGGATGCGCACGCGCGCAAGACAAAGCGCGAGAGCCTGATCTCTCGCTTTCACCTTGAGGGGCTGGAGGAGCGCGTCCCACGCGAGCTCTCCGGCGGGCAGATGCAGCGCGTGGCGCTCTGCCGCATGCTGGCGGGGGAACCCGAGGCGATTTTGCTCGACGAGCCGTTTGCCGCGCTGGACAGCCATTTAAGATGGCAGATGGAGGCGGAGGTAAAGCAGACGCTCGCCGAGTTTCCCGGCGTGGCGCTGTTGGTGTCGCATGACCGGGGGGAAGTGTATCGCATGAGCCGGCGTGTCTGCGTGCTCAACATGGGCGCATCCGAGCCGCTACTGGATACGGCGGAATTGCTGGATCGACCGCGGACGCTGCAGACAGCGCTGATCACGGGCTGCAAGAACTGCGTGCCCGCTGAGATGATTGCGCAGAGCACAGTACGAATACCCGACTGGAACGCCGCGCTCGGTTGCGTACCCACCAAAGGCGGTAGCATCACCCATGCGGGCATCCGCGCGCAGTATATTTCGCCCTGCGAACCCGGCACGGAGAATGCGCTGCTCTGCCGCGTGGCGGACGCGGAGGACGATGTGTTTTCCCGCGTGTTGACGCTCAAGCCTGCGGGCGGGACTGCTACACTCCGCGCGGAGGTAGGCAAAGCGGCGGGAGAAGCGCTATGCATTGGCAGCGAAGCATGGTTTTGCCTGCCGAAAGAGCACATCATGCTGCTCAGCGAGACGCACGAAAACTAGCCGCCGTGCCGCAAGGCTGATATACTGATTCCAGCCCGTTCGTTCGGGCAGCAGGAAGGTGAAACGATATGTTTAAGGCATCCGTCATCACGATCAGCGACAAAGGATTTCGCGGGGAGCGCGAGGATACGGCAGGCCCGCTTGCGGCAAGGCTGCTCAAGGACGCGGGGTATGAGGTCATTGCCCTCACCATCGTGCCGGACGAGCAGCTTATGATTGAGGCGGAGCTCCGGCGGCATGCGGACGAACTCGGCGCAAACCTGATTCTCACCAGCGGCGGCACCGGCTTTAGCAAGCGGGATGTGACTCCGGAGGCGACGATTGCCGTCTGCGAACGCATGGCGCCCGGCATTCCGGAGGCGATGCGCGCGTATTGCCTCAACATCACCAATCGCGCGATGCTCTCAAGGGCACAGGCGGGGTTGTATCGCGATGCGCTGATCGTGAATCTGCCCGGCAGTCCCAAGGCGGTGCGCGAAAATCTCGAGCCGGTGCTGCCCGCGCTGGAGCATGGCTTACAGATGCTGCTCGGCACCAAAAACGAGTGCGCAAGCGAACCGAAAGCACGGGTTTGATGCGATCGCAAGCTTTGGCTCACGAATGTAGAAGGTTTCAATCAATAAAAAAAACGAGCGCGCAAGCGAACCGAAAGCACGGGTTTGATGCGATCGCAAGCTTTGGCTCACGAATGCAGAAGGTTTCAATCAATAAAAAAACGAGCGCGCAAGCGAACCGAAAGCACGGGTTTGATGCGATCGCAAGCTTTGGCTCACGAATGTAGAAGGTTTCAATCAATAAAAAAACGAGCGCCCCGTGAAAAGGGCGCTCGATGTTTGGTTACCTGAAATTATGCCTTTTCCGGCACGCCCAGATACTGAGACTGGTCAAATGCAAGGATGCAGTAGAAAATGACGCTCAAAAAGATGAGTCCGACCGCAAAGCCGCCGCTTTTGCCGAAAGCTTTGGCAAGCCTGACCATGGTGATGATCGCAAACACGATGTTCACAATCGGAATCAGCAGAAACAAGAATTTCCAGCCGTTGCCCCAGGTGATCTTAAAGAGCACATAGATGTTGTAAAACGGGATGATTGAGGCCCAGCCGGGTTCGCCCGCTTTCTCGAAGATTTTCCACATGGCGACGATGCCGAGGATAGCAACTGCAAAGCTGAGCAGTGTTACCGCGGGGCTGGCCTGATACGAGTAATCGAAATTATAGTTCTCCAAAGTGTAAGTCCCCCTTCTATCAATATGGTACTGAATTAACTGGAGCACCATTTTTCATATGGTGTCCAATTAACTTGAGTATACCACTTTTAATGAAAAAGGGAAGATTGCGCTGTGAGTTCATCACAATTTTACGCGATCTTAATCAAAAAACAGCAATCATGCGGAAAAGCAACACAAGACGCATTGACAACACGTGAATTTTGCATATGCTGTAAGTATCCTATCGCAAAAAAACACATCAGGAGGCAGACCATGTCCGCTTATTCTCTCAGTGCGCTGGAAATTTTACGTTCTCCCGCGCTCACGCTCAAGTGGTACGTTGTGCCCATGCTGCTCATCGTCATGTACATCTACAACAAGGAGATTTCCGCGAAAAACTGGAATGTCGTGCTCGGCGGCGCCGCGCTCTGGGGCATGGATCTCTTCAATGAGATCTGGAACAGCATCGTTTTTCACGCAACGGGGTTTGCGCCTGTCTGGGGCACGCCGATGGGCGTGGGCGACACGGCGCTGCTGATTCTGATCGGCTACAACATCGAGATTTCGTTCATGTTCGCGATGATGGGCGTTGTGGTATGCCTGACGCTGCCCAAAGACCCGAAGATGAAGATTCTCGGCATCAACAACCGCGTGGTCATGGCGGCGATCTACACCACGTTCGCGGTGGTCATCGAGTGCTTCCTCAACTATGCGGGTCTGCTCACTTGGGAGTATCCGTGGTGGAGCCGCTCGTTCCCGTATCTTGTCTGGCTCATCGGCTACCTGCCGTTTTTTACGATGGCGTTTGTGGTGCACGATATGAAACGGATGAAAAACAAGCTCATCACCCTTGGCATCATATTCGGTGTGGATATTTTAGCTCTCGTTGTGTTCGGGCTGATGGGGTGGATGTAACTTAATAATCGAGCCTATAAAACGCCTGTCACGGGCGTTTTTTTTGATTTTTGGTTCGGTTATAAAGCAACCGGACGCGCC
>JAUYTF010000437.1 GCA_030695285.1 Eubacteriales bacterium
ATTGATAGTATTATCTTATCCTAACACAGCGGCGCATACAGTGACTATGTTACACTTAAAGTAACGTCAGTAACGACGCTGTTTTTTATCCTGACTGTAAGCGCGCGGCAGCGCTACCGGCAAAAGGCGGCAAGAACCGCGGCAAGCAATGCCTGAAAAAAGCGACATGTGAAATTATACACTTTAGCGCGTTAATACAGCGTACAGAAAAAGCCATAAATCGGTAATAAATCGGCGAGAGCGAAATTTCCGGTTCTGTATTGACGTGGATGATTATGCAGGATAGACTCTGTTTATCCGAAGAAATTCACCTGGATACGGAGTACAGCATATGATTGAACTAAACGGCGCCACGCTGACGATTGACGAGGTCGTGCGCGTTTCGCGCCTAAACGAAGAGGCGGAGATTCCCCAGGAAGCGCTCAGAGCCATCAACCACTCCCGCGCGCATGTGGAGTCGATGCTCAAGAGCGGAGAGGCGGTCTATGGACTCACCACCGGCTTTGGCAAATTCTCCGAAAAGCGCATTGCGGACGAGGACGCGGAACAGCTGCAAAGAAACCTGATCGTCAGCCACGCCTGCGGCACGGGTGAACCTTTGCCAAGCGAGTCGGTGCGCGCGGTGATGCTGCTTCGTATCAACGCGCTGGCGAGCGGTTTTTCCGGCATCCGGCTTTCAACCATGGAGACGCTGCTGACGATGCTCAATCGCGGCGTACATCCCGTCATCCCCGAAAAAGGCAGTCTCGGCGCAAGCGGAGACCTCGTGCCGCTGGCGCACATGGTGCTGCCGATGATTGGGATGGGGCAGGCGGAATACCACGGCGAAACTCTAACAGGCAGCGAAGCGATGCGCCGCGCGGGCATCCCTGTCATCAAACTCGCGGCAAAAGAAGGCCTTGCGCTCATCAACGGCACGCAGGTGATGACCGGCATCGGCGCGCTCTGCGTCTATGACGCGGTGCAACTTTGTAAAAACGCGGACATCATCGCCGCCCTCACCTGCGAGGCGCAGAGCAGCATCACCAGCGCGTTTGATGCGCGGGTGCATGCATTGCGCGGGCATCTGGGGCAGATACAGTCTGCGGAAAACCTTAGAAAACTGCTCGCCGGCAGCCGTCTTTCCAACGAGTGTATTCCCGGTAAGGTGCAGGACGCTTATTCGATTCGCTGCATCCCGCAGATTCACGGCGCAAGCCGGGACGCGATCGAATATGTCTTTGACGCGGTCAGCCGCGAAATAAACGCGGTCACGGATAACCCGCTCATCTTCCCGGAAGAGGGGGATGTCATCTCTGGCGGCAATTTCCACGGGCAGCCGATGGCGCTGGCGCTCGATTTTCTGGCCATCGCGCTTGCCGAGTTTGCAAACGTTTCCGAGCGGCGCACGGAGCGGCTGGTCAACCCGTATCTCAACAACAACCTACCCGCATTTCTCACGCCAAACGGTGGATTAAACAGCGGGTTTATGATCGCGCAATACGCGGCGGCGGCGCTGGTTTCGGAAAACAAGATTCTAGCGCATCCCGCGAGTGTGGACTCGATTCCCTCCTCCGCCAATCAGGAGGATCACGTCAGCATGGGTACCATCGCGGCTCGAAAGGCCGTGGAGATTCTCAAAAACGCACAGCGCGTACTCGCCATCGAACTCTTCACGGCGGGGCAGGCGGCGGGGATGATGGGGGCTAGCAAGCTCGCGCCCGCGACCCGCGCAGCGTTTGACGTCCTCCGGGAGGATGTTCCGCACATAGAGCATGATGTAGTGATGTATGAGCAGATGGCAAAATGCGAGCGTATCGTGATTGAAAACCGATTGATTCCCGCCGTGGAAGCGGTCACCGGTGAGTTGAATTAGGATTGGTTGAATAGCAAAAGGGTTTGAGCACAGCAGATCGAATACAGCGGAGGGAAACGCGATGACAAACCAAACAGCTGCGCACGCGGAGAAGATACGCCTCAGTGGCGAACTGCCGGAGATGCCGGCATTTGACCCAACCAAGCGCCGTGCGCCGGATCGCGGCTTTCGCCTCAGCCCCGCGCAGACGCGGCAGGCGCTCAAAAACGCGCTGCGCTATGTTCCTCAATCGCTTCACGAAACCCTCGCGCCGGAATTCTTGCACGAGTTAAAAACCCGCGGGCGCATCTATGCCTACCGCTATCGCCCCACTGAGCGTATTTACGGCAAACCCATCGATCAATACAAGGGCAAGTGTCTCGCCGGGCGCGCGCTACAGGTGATGATCGACAACAATCTCGATTTTGACGTGGCGCTCTATCCCTACGAGCTCGTCACCTATGGCGAGACGGGGCAGGTCTGCCAGAACTGGCTGCAATATCGCCTGATCAAGCGATATCTGGAAGAACTCACCGACGAGCAGACGCTGGTGCTGGAGTCGGGACACCCGGTTGGGCTGTTTCCGAGCAAGCCAACCGCCCCGCGTGTGATCCTGACGAACGCACTCATGATCGGCATGTTTGATAACCCGGACGATTGGGAGATTGCCGAGCAGATGGGCGTTGCCAACTACGGCCAGATGACCGCCGGTGGCTGGATGTACATAGGCCCGCAGGGCATCGTCCACGGCACGTTTAACACGATTTTAGGTGTCGGGCGCAAGTATCTCGGCGTTTCTTCCGACGGCGACCTCAGCGGAAAGATGTTCGTCTCCTCAGGGCTTGGCGGCATGAGCGGTGCGCAACCCAAGGCCGCGCATATCGCAGGCGCGGTGGGCGTGTTTGCGGAGGTGGACGCTTCCCGCATCCAGACCCGCCTCGATCAGGGCTGGGTCAACATGGTGTCGGACGATTTGGACGAAGTCTTCTCCCGCGCACAGCAGGCGAGAAAGAGCGGCGAGCGCATCTCGATTGCCTACCACGGCAACATCGTGGATCTGCTGGAAACCGCCATCGAACGCAATTTTATGATCGATATGCTCAGCGACCAGACCTCCTGCCACAACGCCTACAATGGCGGCTATTGCCCGGCGGGGCTGACATTCGGCGAGCGGACGGAGTTGTTGCACCGCGACCGCGCGGCGTTTGCCAAGCGCGTCGATGATTCCCTCCGGCGGCACTTCAACGCGATTGTCGCTCTGTCAAAACGCGGCACGCGCTTCTTTGACTACGGCAACTCCTTCCTCAAGGCGGTGTTTGACGCGGGCGTTACGGAGGTGTCGAAAAACGGCATCGACGCGAAAGACGGCTTTGTCTTCCCTTCCTATGTAGAGGATATCATGGGGCCGCTGCTGTTTGACTATGGCTACGGCCCGTTCCGCTGGGTGTGCCTGAGCGGAAAGCACGAAGATTTGATGAAAACCGACCGCGCGGCGATGGACTGCATCGATCCCGCACGCTGCTGGCAGGATCGCGACAACCACGCCTGGATACGGGACGCGGAAAGCAACCAGCTCGTCGTCGGAACGCAGGCGCGGATTTTGTATCAGGACGAAGAGGGCAGGTGCCGTATTGCGCTGAAGTTCAACGAGCTCGTGCGGCGCGGCGAGATCGGCCCCGTGATGCTTGGGCGAGACCATCACGACGTGTCCGGCACGGACTCGCCCTTTCGCGAGACCGCAAACATCAAGGACGGCAGCAATGTCATGGCGGATATGGCGGTGCAGTGCTTCGCGGGCAACGCCGCGCGGGGCATGACGCTCTGCGCGCTGCACAACGGCGGCGGCGTGGGCATCGGCAAGGCGATCAACGGCGGGTTTGGCCTGCTGCTGGACGGAAGCACGCGCACTGACGAGATGATCAAGAGCGCGATGAGCTGGGATGTCATGGGCGGCGTCGCGCGCAGAAGCTGGGCGGGCAATACGGGAGCAATCGCCACCGCCGCGCGGTATAACGAGCGGGAAGCAAGCAGAGCGCACATCACCCTGCCTTGTTTGGCGGAAGAAGCGCTATTAGATCGCGTATTAGAAGAAAACAATTAGGAGAAGATATATTGATGGCAAAGATTCAAAAAAACGTGTTGATTGAACAAATTTAGGAGAGCAAAAACGATGGGAAAAATAATGGAATGCGTACCCAATATCTCCACGGCGGATGCCGACCTCGTGCAGGAGGCGGCTGGCGTGGTTCGCTCCACCCCGGGCGTGACGCTGCTGAATACCTCCAGTGACGCAAGCCACAACCGCACGGTGATCACGTTTGTCGGCGATCCTGCGGGCGTGGAGGAGGCGGTCGTCCAACTCGCAAAATTTGCCGCGCGCTGCATCGACCTCACAAAACACAAAGGCGAACACCCGCGCATGGGAGCCATCGACGTGATTCCGTTTATCCCCATTCGCGAGATGAGCATGGACGAGAGCATCGCGCTCTCGAAAAAAGCAGCCGAGCGCATCTGGCAGGAGGCTTGCGTGCCCGTGTTTCTCTATGAAGCGTCTGCCACCGCGCCCCACCGCGAAAACCTCGCGAGCATCCGCAAGGGTCAGTTTGAAGGAATGGCGGAGAAGGTGAAGGAATCGCAATGGGAGCCGGATTTCGGCGGCAAAACCATCCACCCCACCGCGGGCGTGGTCGCCGTTGGCGCGCGTGCGCCGCTGATCGCGTTCAACATCAACCTATCCACGGCGGATGTGGCGATTGCGGACAAGATCGCCCGCGTGATTCGCCAGTCCGGCGGGGGCCTCACCTGCGTCAAGGCGATGGGTGTGTTCTTAAAAGAGCGCAACTGTGCGCAAGTGTCGATCAACATGACGAACTATTGCCTCACCCCGCTCTATCGCGTGGTGGAGTTTGTCCGCTTTGAAGCGGCGCGCTATGGCGTGAGCATCATCGGCACGGAGATCGTGGGCCTCGTTCCCATGCGCGCCCTGATCGACAGCGCGGAATATTATCTCGGCATCGAAAACTTTGATCCCGAGACGCAGGTTTTGGAATATCGCTTGAGTTGACAGAAGCTTTTTGCGATAATGTAGATTTTTCTAAAGATCTGCTGAATGGATGCTCTTTCGTACAGAGAGGAGGGCGAAGAAATGCTACTCATCCACAATATCTCGCTTCTGCAAACCCCCGTCGGCAATGAGAGCCTTCGAGGGGAAGCGCAGGGCGAAAACCGAAAGTACCGCAACGCGAGCGTGCTCATCGACGGCGAAACTATATGCGCCGTCGCAGAAAACGGCGCAATTCCCCCTTGCCCGCCGGATACCATGCGGCTGGATGCACGGGGCGCGTTCGTGACGCCCGGCTGGGTGGACGCGCACACGCACCTCGTCTTTGGCGGCTGGCGGCAGCATGAGATTCCGCTCAAGCTGCGTGGAGCTGGCTACATCGAGATCCTCCAATCCGGCGGCGGCATTCTCGATACGGTGCGCCAGACACGCGCGCTGGGCGAGGACGCGCTGTTCTCCCGCGCATGGGGCTTTCTCGACGAGCAGCTTCGATTTGGCGTGACCACGACAGAGATCAAGAGCGGCTATGGGCTGGACTTGGAAAACGAATGTAAGCAGCTCCGCGTGATCCGACGCTTGAAAGATGAACACGCGATGGATATTGTGGCAACCTGCATGGCGGCGCACGCCGTCCCGCCGGAGTTTGCCGGGCGAACGGAAGCATATGTGGACTATGTTTGCGAAATAATCCTGCCGCGTGTGGCAAAGGAACATCTCGCGCACTATTGCGATGTGTTTTGCGAAACGGGCGTGTTCTCAGTTGAGCAGAGCAGGCGCGTGCTGGAGACGGCGCGCGCGCTGGGGATGGGGCTCAAGATTCACGCGGACGAGATCGACGCGCTCGGTGGGGCGCTACTCGCGGGTGAACTCGGCGCCGTTTCTGCCGAGCACCTGATTGCCACCGATGACGCGGGTATCTCCGCGCTCTCGGCTGGTCACGTCATCGCGTGCCTGCTTCCGCAAACATCGCTCTATCTCAACAAAGGCTTCGCCCGCGCGCGGGAGATGATCGTCCGCAACGTCGCGGTTTGCGTAGCGTCAGATTTTAACCCCGGCTCGTGCCCGTCGCTCAACCTCCAACTTTCGGCAAACCTCGCGTACCTGCGCTATCGCATGACGCCGGAGGAGACGCTCACCGCGCTGACGCTCAACGCCGCCTGTGCTATAGGGCTTGGCAACCGCCTCGGCAGCATCGAGCCCGGCAAGCAGGCCGACCTGACCCTCTGGAACGCGGATGGCATGGAACTGCTGTGCTACCGCATGGGGACAAACCAGGTCAAGGCGGTGGTGAAGCGGGGGAAGGTTGTTGTGGGGTAGGGGAATAGGGGAAAAGGAAACAGCGCCCGCGTGAACGGCGCTATTTTGGCAAAAAGATTATTCGCATTACTTTCGGCACAACTACGCTTCCATTCTTTACCGCGCAGGAGCCGATGTTTTGACCGCGCAGCAGTATCTTGGTCACGCTGATCCGGCAACGACGCTACGAATCTACACGCACCTTGCGGACGAGACGCAAATGAAGGATGCGGAGAAGGTGAGGAGGGCCTTTCAGTAAACATCCTATATAGTAAAACTATCTGTACTCTTCGATCTTCCAGATTTCTTTTGCTAACCGACTGAGCATCGATTGTCTCTCGTCAATAGACGCTGCACTCCAATCTTCAAAATGGAGTAGTATTTGGTTCATTCGATTTATCGACGTGTTATTCCCGACAACGATTAATCCGCCAATACTGCTTGTGAGATAGTATTTACTCTTTTTATACTCTTCGCATTTTTTACTGAAGAAATCATTGCTCGCAACGATATTGATCGGCTTCTCTAGAAGCGTAAGGTTACCAAGCTTACTTTTATACTCATCATAATCTTTTTCTGGATTTCGGCTGACAAAGTCATTACGCAATTCGGCCCTAGGATTATTCGGGAGTATAAGCTCTATCTCAAGATCAGTATACTCACTAAGAGCACCAAAAGTCTTTACTCCTTTATATGCCATATCTACGTACTGCGTTAATTTTGCAAGTAAATAATGAGTTCGATAGCGTTGCATGGAGTTGAGAGAGTATCTCTTTAAATAATCTGAAAGTTCAAGTTCCTTTGTTAGGATATTTCTAGAGAATTCCTCGGTTAAAAAGCGATTGTATCCTTCAATCTGCCGATCTCGATCCACCTCTTTGCCAATCTGCCGTAGCTCTTCGGCCCACAAGGAAAAGTTGCGCTCAAGGTCACGCGTCGTTGTCTTTGTAAAAATATAGTAGAACAAGAAACTTTCCAACTGAACAATGAAGTGATCAAAGAGATACTTGGGAAAACTGCTGGCTGCTAAGAGCAAAATATAATGAAGACTGAATGCGCCGCCACATAATTCCTTCAGATTAATCATCTGCAAATTGTATTGACCATCATTCCCTCGTCCCGAAGAATAATCAATAAAACGATCAACATTATTGATGACATGCTGAACAAAGTCAAAAGGCCTGTTTTGATAATCACACAATGCAGCATTTCTTTTATTCGTGAACCAGTCATAGATTTCATCTTCACGAACAATATAGTCATTGCGCGAATTTTCAATACGATAATTTGCCATTAGATAGTATCTTAAAAAGCGCAGGGGCTTTTCCTTTTTCTTTTCTAGAGGAGCCGTGATTTTTTTCCATTTGTCTTTGAGTTTTGTGAATTCGTCTTTATTAATTTGGGTAAACAAAAGGTTTTTCAAAAGATCCATTGGGTTGAGACCGATACCACGCTCATTTATCGTTTCGAATATTTTGAGTGCGCTACTGACATCTGTGGAAATTTGAATAAAAACGACATTTCTTGCTAAATACGCCCAGTACTTTTTCAGGCTAACTTTATCAGAATAATTATCTTTAAGGTATCTATAGACAGTATCATAGGCGTTGAGCAGGTTCTCTAATGAACCAAACGTAGGAATCCCGGATGCTAGTATTGTAGCTTTGGTTGTGGCTGGATCGCTCCCGATTTTCACTAACTTCGTCATCAATTCACTGGCGTTTTCATATCTGGGATCTAATTTCAAAGCAGTTACCACATCGCCAACATCATTGGTGTAGCTAGATGAAATCAGCTCATTAATCAGCTGAGCTTGAGATTCACCAGAAAAAAGATGCTTTAGTGCACACAAAATCAAAAAGAAAGTAGTCAATCTCTGTTGACCGTCGATCACCTCATAATGCTTATTATCCGTTGTTGGAGAAACTAGGATTGTTCCAATGAAATATTCTTTTGCAGAACCGTTAATGTCATCGTTGATATCATCGAGAAGCTGATGAATCTCTTTGTCGGTCCACACATATTCACGTTGATAATCAGGAACTATATAAAAGCATTCTCTAAACGCATCCTCGATATTAAACTTGAAATTCTCAATTCTCGACATATAATCATGGACCCCTTTCAGACATGTGATATTAGTATACTTACTTCGCGAACCATGCGCAATTGTTTAGTCTGCTAATTTTGATGCTTAAAATAATAAGAGGATGCGGAGATCTGAAGAGAACCATCACATTTTTGGCCTCGACTTGGGCAAGAAATTGGCAAGAAAGGGGCAAGAAAACCTGCATTATCGTACGTGATCATACGAGAGCAGAAATTGAAAAAAGACCCTTGCGGGTCTTTTTTCATGGTAGCGGCGATCTGATTCGAACAGATGACACTCCGGGTATGAACCGTACACGGCTTGCCGCGCGCGATGAAGAGAAAACCCCGGAAAAAGCCCTAATTGTGTGGGTTTATCGGGATTTATAGATGACTGGGAGTTAGCAGCTTTTGGTGAAGTGGCAAGAAATTGGCAAGATCGACTAACCGCTGCTCTGCAGGCTGAAAATTTCACGTTCGCCCTAACCACAACATAAAGGTATTAGTCAACGAAATGTATTCTTGATTCTGGTGGTCGGTATTCTAGACCACTTGAATTTGTATATTCAAATTCTGTTTGATATAATAGGCGCTAAAGAGCGCGCAGAGTGTTATAAGTATCAGAGGTTTATATTAAAGAAGACTTTGGTTATTTAGGTTCAGGGGTCGATGGGTATACTCATTACACGGAGGCGTTCAATCGAAATTTTGAGTCGCTTATATTAGATATCGACATTTTAGGTAATAACGTTTTTAAAAACAAAATGAGGTTGATTCCGAGTTGCAGTGACTCTAATGCTGAGGAGTGTTTTATCGTTGAAAGTTAAAATACTGGATGCTTCCTACTACTGTACTCCTGATCGTTTCAATTATATTTTCTTTTGTGGAGAGTAACTATCGAACGATAGTCGCTAATAAGAATAATATCGGAACCGCATCAATTTATTTCTACGTCTGCTATAATTAGTTGCAAAGAGCGTAACGGCCTACATAAGTATTTGAGTGTTGAAAGTG
>JAUYTF010000438.1 GCA_030695285.1 Eubacteriales bacterium
AGCGCGTCATACTTGCGAAACACGCGCCGAAAGATCGGAAACGCGCTGCGGATGATAAAAAACAGTCCGATACCAAGCATGGGTATGACCACCACGAATATCAGCGCGAGCTTCCCGCCCATGATAAACGACATAATTACCGCAAAGAGCAGCATCAAAGGGCTTCGTATCGCGACGCGGATGAGCATCATAAACGCGTTTTGCACGTTGCTCACATCCGTGGTCAGCCGCGTGACCAAAGAGGCGGAAGAGAAGCGATCGATGTTTTCAAACGAGAAGGATTGAATGCTGTAAAACAAATCCTTTCGCAGGTTCTTCGCAAAACCGCTTGCTGCCGTTGCGGCTGCCTTGCCGGAAAGCCAGCCCAGCGTGAGCGATGCGCTCGCGAGCACGAGCAGAATCAATCCGTACCGTAGTATCACGTTTATGCTGCAACCTGCCTGAATCTGGTTGACGAGTAGCGCCGTAATAAAGGGGATGATGCATTCGATGATCACCTCCGCTGTCACATAGACCGGCGCTAAAATAGAAGATTTTTTGTATTCCCGGATGCTTTTTATCAGTGTTCGCCACATTCGCGTGTGTTCTCCTTGCTGCCCGCGGAGGGTGTGCTGCGGGCGGGGGTATCATTGTTGGGGGCGTATCGCAGAACTATTTCAGGCAGGGGCTTTCGAGCATCTGCGCAAACGCCGGGTCGGACTTGATTTCGTCGAGATGCGCGGTGAGAATGCCGAGCGTCTGCTCCAGTTGGTTCTTCTGTTCCGTGCTGAGGCATTCAAACATGCGCTCCAGCGTGCGGTGAAAGTGCGCCTCCACAGCGCACGCCTTTTCGCGTCCTTCCAGCGTGAGCGACAGGTCGACCTGACGCTTGTCCTCCGCGCTCTTGCGCCGCAGGATCAGTCCGCTGTCCTCCATTTTTTGCAGGATCTCGCTCAGCGCGCCGGAGCTGATCTCCAGCACGTCCTGTAGCTCCTTTTGCGTCGTTTGCCCGTGGGAATTCAGGCGCATCAAAATGCGCTGCTGTCCGGCCTTTCCGCCGACCTGATAATATAAAAATCGTCCGCAGGTTTTCAGCCGGATGGCGAGGATGTGTTCCTGTTGATGGTTCATAACGGCTCACACCTTTCTTTGCTTTGTACCAAGTTACTCCGTACCAAGACGCTCTGTACCAAGCAATATTGTACGCCTGAAAACAGACGATTGCAATCCTTATTTCTCTCCAGTTTACTCGTTTCGTCTTCCATGGTGCAAAAAAAGCACCGCCGTTGTATGGCGGTGGAGGGCGCGAGGCGAAAAAAGCGGGCGTTAACCTTTCCCGTTCTTCGAAAAATAGTTGTGGAGGATGGCGAGGCTCTCTTCCCGTAGTACGCCTCCGCTGACCTGTGGTTGGTGCGCCGAATGAGAGAAGACGATACCGCAGCAGTCGCTGCCCTGCTCACCCAGAATATTACAAAGATCGATGTCGCTTGCGCCGTAAACGAGGCGGCCGAGCTTGACCCAGACCATCGCGCCGCAGCACATGAAGCACGGCTCGCAGCTGGAGTAGAGCGTGTAGTCGGTGAGATCCGTGATGCGCTCTGCCGCGCAGAAGTTGCGCAGTAGCCCCGCCTCCGCGTGATAGGTCGGGTCGGAACCGGTGTAGATCTGATTCTCGTTGGTGAACACGATTTCATCGTCCTTGACCAGCACCGCGCCAAAGGGCTCGTTGCCGTGGGCAACCGCCTGCGCGGAGAGGCGGATCGCCTCTTTCATAAACCTTTCGTCCTGCGTCATGGTGGTGCTTCTCCTCTGCTGACGCGTGGGCGCTATGCGCCTGTCTGCTTCTTTATCTTATGTGTACGGCGGGCGCATTGCAAGAGCGCAGCGGCGAAAGATTGCTCCAAAAAGCGGCTATTCCAAAATAGCATACCCCGCATCAGCCAGCAGCTGAAGCGCGCGGTCAACCGCATCTGCTTTGGTGAAAACATAGTCCGTATTGAAGGTGGAGACGGCGAAGATACTGATGCCCTCTGCGGCAAGCAGGGAGGAGATGGCGGAGAGCACGCCGACCTGGGAAAACGCCAGCACACCCTGCGCGCGAAACGCGCACCAGCCGTCCTCCCTAGCGAGGGTGCTTTGAGGAACATACTCGGTTTCGCAAACGAGGGAGGCTTCTTCATCGGTCTTGGAGAAGAAGACGAACTCTCGTGTGAAATCGACATGAGACACATCGCGAATCTGGCAGACAGTGAATGCCTGCGGTAATACTTTTAAATTCATTGGCTTCTCCTTTGCAATCAGACGATGTTTCAATAAGAAAACGCCCGCGCCAGAGGTGCGGGCGGAGAGATACGGTTGTTTTTTTGCGCTGTTATGCTTTCACAAAGATTGGCAGCGCCTGCATGATGCGATCGACGCAGCCGTCCTCACCAAGCGCCGCGGAATCAAGGCTGATATCGAAATGACTCGCGTCCCGCCAGCTCTCGCCGCTGTAGAAGCGGTAATACGCCGCGCGGCTTTCATCCTGCTCCTGAATGTATTTCTTGATCTCAGCTTCCGTCCAGGCAAGCGAGTAGTTGGCAACGCGCGCAATTCTCGCCTCGATGGGCGCATGGACAAACGTGCGCAGCAGATACGGTTTGCCTTTGAGAATCTGATCCGCGCAGCGGCCGAGGATGATGCAGCTGCTGATTTCAGCCAGCTCGGTGATGATCTTCGCCTGAAACTGGAAGAGATTCTGCTGGCTCGTATAGTGGTCGTTGTCCGGCGGCAAAATCTCGCCCGTATACACCTTCTGCGCGGCGCGCATCATCTCGTGCTTGCCGAGGCGCTCATCCACCTCGCCGAAGAACCGCTCGTTGATGCCGCTCACGTCTGAGGCGATGCGCAAAAGTTTACGGTCATAGAACGGGATATTGAGCTTGTCGGAAAGTTTCTTTGCAATGTCGTAACCGCCGCTGCCTTTTTCGCGCGCAATCGTGATCACATAGTGTGCCATCGAAATCCAGTCTCCTTTCCGTAGAGCGCGTTACGCGCCGAGGTATGCCTTGCGAACCCTGTCGTCCTCGGCAAGCTCACTCGCCGAGCCTTGCATGGAGATCTTACCCGTCTCTAGCACATAGGCGCGGTCTGCAACGGCGAGCGCTTTCTTCGCGTTTTGCTCGACCAGCAGAATCGTGATGCCGCTGTTGTGCAGCTGCTCGATGATGGTGAAAATCTCGTTGACGAGAATGGGGGAGAGGCCCATGGAGGGTTCATCCATGAGCAGGATCTTGGGATTGGTCATCAGCGCGCGGCCAGTTGCGAGCATTTGCTGTTCGCCGCCGGAGAGCGTTCCGCCGAGCTGGCGCGTGCGCTCCTTGAGCCGCGGGAAATGGTGATACACCTTTTCCAGATTGTCGCTGACGCGCTTTGCGTCATTAATAATATACGCCCCCATGCGCAGGTTTTCCTCTACGGTCATGCGAGAAAAAATGTGGCGCCCTTCCGGAACGTGCGCGAGCCCCATGTTGATGATGGTGTTTGCGGGCACTTTCTGCAGGTTGACGCCATCGAGCAGGATCTCTCCGGCACTCGCGCGCAGAAGACCCGATACGGTATGTAGAATAGTGGTTTTGCCTGCCCCGTTTGCGCCGACGAGGGAGACCAGCTCGCCGTCATTGACGGTGATGGTGATGCCCTTGATGGCGTGAATGGCGCCGTAGAAAACGTGGATATCTTTAATTTCTAACATGCTCTGCCTCCTATTGTCCCAGATAGGCCGCGATGACCTTGGGATTCTTCGCGATCTCTTCCGGCAGGCCTTCAGCGATGGTGATGCCGTAGTCGATGACCTGTATCCGCTCGCAGATGTTCATCACGAGCGACATATCGTGCTCAATGAGCAAAATCGAGATGCCGAAGCGATTGCGGATTGAGTTGATGCAATCCAAAAGCTCGGCGGTCTCCGTGGGGTTCATTCCGGCGGCGGGTTCGTCCAGAAGCAGTAGCTTCATGTCCGTTGCCAGCGCGCGGGTGATCTCTAGCTTGCGCTGCTGGCCATAGGGGAGGTTGGCCGCGATGTAGTCCGCCTTGTCCTCCAGATGAAAGATCGAGAGCAGATCGAGCGCTTTTTCCTTGAGCTCTTTCTCCGTCTTCCAGAAGCGCGGCGTACGAAAGAGCGAGTCCAGCATGCCGTATTTCACGTCCTTGGTGAACGCGGCAAGCACGTTCTCAAGCACCGTCATCTGCTTGAAGAGGCGGATGTTCTGGAACGTGCGCGCGATGCCCGCGGCGACGAACTGATGCGTTTTTTTGCCGTTGAGCACCTGGCCATCGAGCAGCACCGAGCCTTCGGTGGGTTTATACACGCCTGTGAGCATGTTGAACACCGTCGTCTTGCCCGCGCCGTTGGGGCCGATCAGCCCGACGAGTTCGCCCTTAAAGACCTTGATGTTAAAATCCGAAACGGCAACAAGTCCGCCGAACGCAATGCCGAGCTTACGCGTCTCAAGAATGGGGGTACGTTCGTCAGTCATGGCTCAGCGCCTCCTTGCCTTCCTGTTTTTGAGCCAGTTTTCTCTGGCGCTGTTTTTTCATATCCGAGAAGAAATTGCGCAGCGAGAGCTCATAGGTGCCGAATATGCCCTTGGGGCGGAACATGATCACGATGACGAGGATGACGGCGTAAACCAGCATCGGGAAAGCGAATATGTTCTGCAGCCCCAGCGGCAGGAGCTTCACCCAGAGGCCGTTTTTGATCTGGTAGTTGACGAGGAACATGACGATCGCCGCGACGATGGAGCCGGTGAGAGATCCCATGCCGCCAAGCACGACCATGACGACGATGAAGGTGGAGTTGAGGATGCCGGCGTTGGTAAACGCGAACGATGCGGTGGAAAGCGTCGCGTTGGAGCAGGCATACAGCGCGCCGGCAACACCCGCGAAGAAC
>JAUYTF010000439.1 GCA_030695285.1 Eubacteriales bacterium
CACCGTCATGTCGGTGGAGCAGGACGTTCAGCCCGACATGCTCGCCATGATCGGCTCCTCCGTCGCGCTCTCCATCAGCGAAGCGCCGTTCTCGGGCCCCACCGGCTCGGTCGCTGTCGGTTTGGTCGACGGCGAATACGTCATCAACCCCGACATCGCCCAGCGCGAAAAGAGCAGCCTCAACCTCGTGGTTGCCGGCACCAAGGACGCGGTCATGATGGTGGAAGCGGGCGCAAACGAAGTCTCGGAAGAGGAGATGCTCAACGGAATTCTTTTTGCGCACGAAGAGATCAAGAAAATCGTCAGCTTCATTTCCGACATCGAAGCCCAGATCGGCAAAGAGAAGATGGAGCCGGTGGTGTATCATCCCGACGAAGCGATCGAAGCCAAGGTTCGCGCCTTTGCGTTCGACAAGGTCGTCTGGTCGCTGGATACCGTTGACCGCCATGAGCGCGAAGTGCGCGGCGATCAGGTGAAGGCCGAAACCATTGAGGCGTTCAAAGAAGAATACCCCGAGTCCGCTAAGGACATCGGCGCGATTCTCTATACGCTCACCAAAGAAGTCGTTCGCGACAAGATCATCAACAAAAAGATCCGTCCCGACGGACGCGCACAGGATGAGATCCGCTCCATCTGGAGCGAGGTCGGCATCTTTGGTCGCACGCACGGCAGCGCGGTCTTCACCCGCGGTCAAACGCAGGTCATGACTGTCGCTACCCTCGGCACGATCTCCGAAGCGCAGTCGCTCGACGGGCTTTCCCTCGAAGAGAGTAAGCGTTATATGCATCAGTACAACATGCCGCCGTACAGCGTCGGCGAAGCAAGGCCCATGCGCGGCGTCGGTCGCCGTGAGATCGGCCACGGCGCTCTAGCAGAGCGCGCGCTTGAGCCGGTTTTGCCGAGCGAAGCAGAGTTTCCGAACTGCATGCGACTGGTGAGCGAAGTCATCAGCTCCAACGGCTCCACCTCGCAGGCTTCCATCTGCGCGAGCACGCTTGCGCTGCTGGATGCCGGCGTTCCGATCAAGAAATCTGTCGCTGGCGTCGCGATGGGCCTCATCAAGGACGATTCCACCGGCAACATCGCGATTTTATCGGACATTCAGGGTCTGGAAGATTTCCTGGGCGACATGGACTTCAAAGTCGCCGGAACCCGTGACGGCATCACCGCCATCCAGATGGACATCAAGATCAAGGGCATCAGCCGCGAAGTTCTGACCCGCGCGCTGGAGCAGGCGCGCAAAGGGCGCATGCATATCCTTGAAAAAATGGACGAAACCCTGCGTGAGCCGCGCGCGGAACTCTCACCCTTTGCGCCGCGTATCATCACATTCAAGATCAACCCCGACAAGATCCGCGAAGTCATCGGCAGCGGCGGCAAGACGATCAACAAGATCATTGCCGATACCGGCGTGAAGATCGACATCGAAGACGACGGCACGGTCTACATCGCCTCGCCCGACTCGGCTGCCGCGGCGGAAGCCAAGCGCATCATCGACGGCATCGTCAAAGAGATTGAAGTGGGCGACGTCTATCTGGGGAGCGTGGTCGGCATCAAGGAGTTCGGCGCGTTCATCAACCTCAAGCCCGGCACGGACGGACTGCTGCACATCTCCCGCATCGCCAATAAGCGCGTGGAGAAGGTCGAAGACGTGCTCTCCATGGGCGAGCAGGTGCTGGTCCGCGTCATCGACATCGACCCCAAAACCGGTAAGATCAGCCTGACCCGCAAAGACATGCTGCCGCAGGAAAAAGACTGAGTTCCGAAGCGATAACGGATATCAAGCGCGGCGGCAACGCCGCGCTTTTCTCGTGCGTAAGGCGATCTCTCGCACGATCAATCATTTTGTGATACAATACAGAATCGTCAGCATCGACGCGTGAAAGGGAAACGAAACGCATGATACGCCAAAAGACCCTGCCAAACGGGATTCGTCTGATCTATGAAAAAATGGAGCACATCCGCTCCGTATCAATGGGCGTCTGGGTGGACACCGGCTCCGTGCGCGAAACGCAGGAGACGGCGGGTGCCTCGCACCTGATCGAGCACATGGTGTTCAAAGGAACCGAACGAAGGGATGCAGAGCAGATCGCAATCGAGATGGATGCCATCGGAGGCAACATCAACGCCTTTACGAGCAAGGAAAACACCTGCTTTTACGCAAAGGTGTTGGATGAGCATCTCGAACTCGTCTCCGATGTGCTCTCGGATATCGCGTTTCACAGCGTATTTGACCCCGGAGAGCTCAAAAAAGAGCAGGGCGTGGTGCTCGAGGAAATCCTCATGAACGAGGATAGCCCGGAGGACCTATCCGGCGAGGAGAGCAACATGCTCTTCTTTGGCGACGAAGCGCTGGCGAGCCCCATCCTCGGCACAAAGCAGAGCGTGCGCGCGTTTACGCGCGAGTCGCTCTTAGCCTACAAAGACGAGTTTTACGTGCCCAACAACATTGTCGTGTCCTGCGCGGGCAGTTTTGAGGAGGCAGCGCTGATCGACTCTGTGACGCGCTGGTTTGACATACCCGCGTCGCCGCGCGCGACAACGCCCGTGCCGCAGCGCTATCCCGGCGGCAAGCGCGAGAAGTTTGTCGAGAAAGATGTCGAGCAGGTGCATATCTGCCTGACGCTCCCCGGCTTTGCGCGCGACAGCGAGGGACAATACCCGCTCGCGGTACTCTCCAATATCCTCGGCGGCAGCATGAGCTCGCGGCTGTTTCAATCCATCCGTGAAAAGCTCGGCCTTGCGTATTCGGTCTACTCGCATCCCACCAGCTATACCGGAACAGGCTCGCTTACGCTTTATGCCGGAACGGGCGAAAAGCAGGCAAAAGAGGTGCTCAGCCGCATGGTGGAGGAGATGGAGCGTTTGCGCAAAGACGGCGTGACAAAAGAGGAGCTCGAGCGCTGCCGCGAACAGCTCAAAGGCAGCTATCTGATGGGCATGGAGTCCTCCGGCGCACGGATGAATGCGTTGGGTAAGACGCTGCTGTTACAAAAACGTGAATATAGCGAGCAGGAGACGCTCAAAAGAATCGAATGTGTTACAATGGAAGATATTGAACGGATTATACCTGTATGCCTCGATTTGAACCACGCAAGTACGGCTCTGGTCGGCAGAGTAAAGAAGCAGAAGGCAGATTTAATGGAAGCCATTCGCTAGTGCATTTAAATAAAAATGTACCCCCTTTTCAGACCGGACGGAGGATACCGACTTGGATAAGCTGGATGTGATTTTTGAGTTGCAGCAATCGCTGAATGAAGATATCGAAGCGCGCAGAAGCATCAACTTTTCGCGCGAAGAATGGATGCAAAAAGAAGTGCTCGCCATGATTTCGGAACTATCCGAACTACTGGACGAGGTGAATTTCAAGTGGTGGAAAAACCCGAAACCCGTAGACGACGCTTTGCTAAAAGGTGAGCTTGTGGATGTGTTGCACTTTTTCGTGAGCATGTGCCTCAAGAGCGGCATGACGGCGGAAGAACTCTTCTCGCTCTACAAGGCGAAGAATCAGGAGAACTTTGACCGCCAGTACGGACGGTCTCAAAAGCAGGGTTATGAAATCGGTGGTGAAGCCAATGGCTAAATCGCGCGTACGCCTCAAGGGCCGCTTTTTCATGATGATTTTCATCCTCGTTGGATTCATCGCGCTCGTTGTAGTGATTGCAAACGCGCTCAAAAAGACCGGCGAGATCGAGTTTGGCTCGCTTGGCGCAGACATGGAAGTCAACGCGGCGATCATTCGCGAAGAGAAGGTCATCATGTCCGAACCGTTTGAGAAGATTACGTTCGACGTGGTGGAAGGGGAGACGGTCAACAACGATCAGGTCATCGCCCAGCTCTACAAGCGCGGCTATCAGGATGAGACAATGGTCTCGCTTCTGAACCTGCAAAAGCAGATTTACGATTATCAAACGCAATTGCTCGGCGGACAGGCGCCGCAGGAACTGCTCGATCTCAACAGCAGCATCAAGACGGTGGAGCTGCAGATTCGCGCCGTATCCCGCGGGCAGAGCACGCTGGACATGCTCGATTTGGAGCAGACACTCAAAGACCTCGAAGCGCAGCGCGTCGCACTGATGCAGAGCATCGTCACGCCGGACACCACGCTCACGCAGCTGTATAACGATCTCAAGAGCCAGCAAAACGTGATGAGCGGATGGAAGAGAGACATCAAAAACACGTCCGGCACGGGCGTCGTGAGCTTTTATTTTGACGGTTATGAGCAGGTTCTCAGCGTCAATAAACTCTCCACGATCAATTCCGCGCTGGTGAAAACCGTCATCAGCGGCGGCAACACCGCAAACAACGCGGCCTCCACCAGCGAAGTGCCCCTGTATCGTATCATCAATAACACACACTGGTTTATCGCATTTGTGACGAGCTCAAGCGATCCCATGCGCCTCGCGGAAGGTGAGCAGTACAGCGTGCTGTTTCAGAATTATTCCGATCAGCAATTCATCGCAACCGCGCGCGCCAGCACGGTTTCCGAAAACTCGGTCGTGAACATATTGGAGTTTAACACCGATATCGGCAAGCTGATCGGCACCCGAACGGTAGCCGCGACCATCAGCAAATCCGCGCAGGGGCTTGTCGTGCCGCTCAATGCGATTGAAATCGTATCCGGCATGCCTGGCATCAACATCACGTATGGCGACAGCGTTTTTCGGGTAGAGGTGGATATTCTTGCCCAGAGCGATCGAAAGGCGGTTATCCGCGCGCATAACGCTTCGGATAATCTCACCGCCGGAATGAAGTATCTCAAGCCATGACACAAGTTTCGCAAAACATAGCTAAGGTGCGCGAAGAGATCGCAAACGCCTGCGCGCGCGCCGGAAGAACGCCGGAAAGCATCCGGCTTGTCGCCGTGTCCAAGC
>JAUYTF010000441.1 GCA_030695285.1 Eubacteriales bacterium
CCCTTGGAGAAACGGTGGTATTCGTTCAGTTCAAGCACCGCGTCCACGACGCAGCGGCGCATCATGCGAAAATCCCGCGCGCCGTCAACAAACTCCGTGTCCGAGATCTTGTTGATGATCCTGTAGAACGCCCGCGCAAACGCGCTGCGAATCTTCGGCTCGCCCTTTCGCGTCACACGGCGGGTGGCGACGCAGTCGCACGCATCCGCAGCGAGCCGCTCCAGCATTTGGGCGATCATCTCCGGCGGGTCCTGCAAGTCGCAGTCCATCACGCAGACAAAATCGCCTTTGGCATTCTTAAGCCCAGCATACATAGCGGCTTCTTTGCCAAAGTTGCGCGAAAAGGAGATGTATTTCACCCGTTCGTCCGTTTTGGCGAGCTCGCGCAGGATCGGCAGCGTCTTGTCCTTTGAGCCGTCGTTGATCAAAATCAGCTCAAAATCGTAGCCCGACAACTGCGCAAACACGATCTTCTGCATCGCCTCATAGTAAAGCGGCAGCATCGCCTCCTCGTTGTAGCAGGGGCAGACGATAGAGACCAATGGCTGATCTTTCATGTATTCCTCCGTAGGTTCAGAAGGATTGAGCATATGCGTCTTGCTTTTGCGCGAAATCATCCACAGATCAGGCGGGGTTTCCGACAAGCGGCGTGCCGCTGAGCAGCATGATCAGCAGGTAGCCCAGCAGCCAGACACCCAGCGCGATCATCAGCGCGAAGCGGCCTTTTTGCACGGGACGCTTGACCCGTTTTTCGATCATGTTTGGCGCAAGCAACGCGATGAGCACGGCAGCGATGGTGCCGTATAAGCCGATGGATTCATAAGCGCTAAAATATGTCAGCAGGTAGCCGCAAAGCAAGCCCATCACCGCGCCGCCGATGCGCTGGAACAGGAACCATTTCGCTTCCGGCAGGTTGCGAACCTTGGTCTGGAGGTCATCCAAGTCCTCCTGAGGCGGCAAGACGACCGGATTCTCCTGCTCATTGTTGTCTTGCTCGAGTTGCGTGTTTTGTAAATCTTTGTTTTCCAATTTATTCTACCTCCGATGTGCAGTATGGGCAGCGGGTTGCGTCGATGGCGATGGTGCTTATGCAGTAGGGGCAGGTTTTTATCACCGGGGATGCGGGCGCTTCCGCGTCGCCCTTCTTGAATTTGCTGCCAAGGCCGCGCGTCGCGGTGATGGCCTTGATGATCAAAAAGAGCACGATCGCCATGAGCAGGAAGTTGATAATCGCCGTGATGAACGCGCCGTATTTGAGCGTAACTCCGCCGATCTGCCAGGCGAGGTCGGTGAAGTTTGTGTTCGCGACAAGGCCGATGAGCGGCGAGATAATGTCGCCCACCAACGAATCGACTATGCCCTTGAACGATGCGCCGATGATGACGCCAACGGCAAGATCGATCACGCTGCCTTTGGCGATGAAGGCTTTGAAGTCCGCAAATAGCTTTTTCAGAACGGTGTCTCCTTTAGATAGATTGATATAGTAAGCTAAAATGTTATGGAAGATTGTTTGATTTTGATAAAAGCTGTCAATATTTCCTGTTGAGTATATCATTTCGCGCTGCAGGATTCAATTGCTGCGCATGCGGCAAATTATTCAATCGAATCCGCGCACAAAACGCCGAAAAATCGCCACGTCCGCGCTTGCAAAGGCTACGTGCGTGTGCTAAAATAATTTTCTGAGCCGGTGTGATGGAATTGGCAGACGTGACGGACTCAAAATCCGTTGGTAGCGATACCGTGTCGGTTCGAGTCCGACCACCGGCACCAAAGAGGTAGATGCAGAGTTGTGTCTACCTCTTTGGTTTTTGGGGAAATGTCGTTTTTTTCTTAGACATACACAATCCATCTGTTATATGATTGAACCATATTATACGAGCCATATAGCACAGCAGAAAGGAAACGCCGCAACAGAACACAAAACCATGATTCTCCCGCATGAGCGAACTCGACCATCAGGAAGTCACCTCCGGTGAAGACTCTCAAAAAAGAAAAATCCATGCACGCTTCCAGAGTCTAACATGGCAATACAACCTATTCAATTCGTTTTCGATTACACGAGGTGAAACGATGAATTCTACCCTATCCTCCCGCCCGCTGACCGACGCCGCGCGGGGGCAGCTTTTCTCCTGCTACCAAATGCTCGAGACGCTGGTCGAGGTCTGCCCGGACGACGTCTGGGCGGGCGAGTTCAGCGGCGTTCCCTTCTGGTATCAGGTCTATCACACCGCCTATTTCGTCGACTACTGGTTTCGCGAGGACAGCGCGGGCGCGGGCTTTCCCTGCCTGCGCTTTGATCCGCGTATTCCGCCGGAGTTTGAGTGGGATTTGCCGGAGGATGCATTGATCTCACGCGAAACGATGCGTGATTATCTGCGCGTGATCCGCGCAAAGCTTGAGCGCATCTTCACGAATATGACGGATGCCGACCTTTCCCGCCACTCGTTTGCACAGGAAGCTGAGGTCACCCTGCTGGACGCAATCTTCTCGCAAACGCGACACATCATGTACAACATAGGCTACTGCAACGGCATCCTACGTGCGCGCGATCTGCAGGAAGCCGACTGGTTTGCCTATAACGAGCCAGACGCATAGCCCGCGCTCTTCCTTGGCTAGACCGCTTCCCGCACGAGCCGCACCCAGAGCGAAATCACCGTCTCGCAAAACGCTCTTGCTTCCGGCTTGAGCTGCCAGAGCGGAATCTGGCGCGGCTTGCGCCTGCCGTGAAGAAAGCGGTCGTCGGAAGCAAGCATGTCTGCAAACGCAGTGATGGTCGGATACAGCTCCACCTCAGCAACAGGTTCTCCGCGCTCAAGAAAGCGAAGCAGCCAGCCATGTGCGCCTTTCTCCCCAAAGCCGAACATGCCGCCAAATCCGTCCGCCTTCTGCTCGATGGGCTCCGTTGTCAGCTCCGGCTCGCGCAATACCCTCGTGGTAAACGCGCTGCCCCGCCAGTCAATCAGCACAAGCCCCGCGTGCCCCGGCAAAAGCCCCGCCGCAAGCGCGCCGCCTTCGTTGTTGCGCACATAAAGCATGCGCAAGGGCAGGCATTCTTCCCGCCTGAGCTTGTCGACCAACTCATCCCGCGCGTCCCACGCGGCGGAAAAATTCTCGGAATGCATCTTGGCAACTCCCCTTTCTTCTCTTTCAAAGTATACACGTTTTGCAGGTTAAAACAAGCGAAA
>JAUYTF010000442.1 GCA_030695285.1 Eubacteriales bacterium
TGCGCGTCACGTTGATAGCGAGGAGCAACCCTCAAAAAACGTGCCGGTCGGGCAAGCGACGAAGAGCTGTTTGCCCGACTGATCTTCTACGGGGTGACTCTGTTAGGGCGGCCGGAACGTGATGTTTGGCTCATGCCGCTTGGAGCTCTTTTAGACCAGTGGGAAGTATATAAACAATTCCAAGGAATTGTCAAACCAGCCTTGGAGTGCTATATTGATAACGTTATTCCGGCGGGAATATAGAAAGTTTTCAGGAGCATTCATATGGTTTACACGCCACTGACGAAGCGCGCGATTCTGTTTGCGTTTGATGCACATCGGGGACAATATGATAAATCCGGGCTACCGTATATCAACCATCCTTTACACGTTGCGGAATCCATGGAGTCGGAGGACGAATGTGTAGTCGCGCTGCTGCATGATGTATTGGAAGATACGGATATCACGATAGAGGATCTAATTCAGATTGGTATATCGGACCGGCAAATTGCAGCACTGAATTTGCTTTGCCATGATGATTCCGTTCCCTATTTGGAATATGTGCAAGCAATCCGCGCGGATCCAATTGCTAGAAAAGTAAAGCTGGCCGATTTGCAGCACAATTCGGACCTGACTCGATTGAACATGGTCACGGCTCAGGACACAGAACGAGCAGAAAAGTACAAAACTGCAATTGAAATGCTGTCAAAAGAATAGCAGCGAAATCTGCTTCGTGAAGCATATGACGGCCTTCGGGTCGTTTTTTTGTGCCGTTAGCATAGGGAGGTGGTTCATTGGCAAGCGATTTATCCTACATCTCGGATAAATCGCTATATCCCACTTGTTCAGTTATCCTCCTAACTTTCAGAAGGTATAGGAAATCCGAGGAATTTTGGCAAAACTCCTCGGATAACTATTTCGTTGCTATTTCTTATTATCTTCGCTTATATAGGAACGGAAGTTCCATTGCAAGCGGTTGTGGCTGAAACGCGAGAGCGGCTTCCTTTAACGGTTTGCCTCGCTCATCAAGGTATTTGCTCGCTAATTCTGGGGTCACTTGTGCGTAAATGGCAGTCGTGGATACAGATGCGTGACCAAGGAATGCTTTTATCGCAATAAGTGAGTTGCCTGCTTCAAGCATATGAACTGCGATGGAATGCCGAAACGAGTGCGGCGTATAATTCTCTTCCCTGAAAAAATCAGGATATTGCTTGATTGCTGTGGTCACATATTTTCTGACGATCGATTCAATACAGGAAATCGTCATATACTCATGGGTCTGGCTGGAAAATAAGTGCCTGCTGCCAGCAGCCTTTAATGTCGGTTCGAGATGTCTGCTCCGCAAATATTTTTCAAGAATAGCGGTACAAGTTCCTGGAATCGTAACAACGCGGGATTTATTGCCTTTGCCGGTCAAACGAACCCTGGATGGAGAGCCCAAGGTGATATCCTGAAGTGTAATGTCGCACAGTTCCTGAGCTCGCGCTCCAGTTGCATAAAGGAGACTTAAGAGCGTCACGTCGCGCTGGCCAATGATTGTAGCTGGGTTTGGCAGTTTAAGTAAAATCCCTATTTCTTCCTTCGAAAAATGCTTATACCCGATTATTTTAGGCTCCCTTTTCTTAGGAAGGCTTACGATATCCGAGTAAAATGTTAGCGCAGTGGCGAAAGACTTTTTCGACGCAAACTTAGCAAAACTAAGGATTGCAGCGCGACGGAGATTTCGCGTTTTAATGGAGCAATCGCGCTCGTCTTCAAGATACTGCAGAAAATCTCGTATTGTATCTTCCGACAAAAGTTCAAAAGTCACCTTTTCCGGGGGTAGCCCTTTTGCATCTCTCAAGTAACCGAAAAGGAGTTGAAAGGCGTACTGGTATACGGCAATCGAATTCTCGCTCAACCCCCGTGTGTTAGGGAGATAATCCGTAAAATACTCCTTGAGAAGGGTTACGACCTCATTGCTTTTATTGCTCATTCGAAGCTCACCTCCGGAAAGAGATGCTCGATAGCAGTAGCAATTCTTTGTTGGGAATCGGTATACATGGTGTAATCTGTGGTCAAATACTTCTCGGTGCTGAAGAACGTTTCATGTCCCAGATACGCTGTCAAACAAGGCGCGGATTCTTCAAATGGACGTCCTTCCATCTCCGACTTTTGAAACGACTTAAACGTAAAATAATGCCGGAGAGTGTGTGTGCTGATACATCGTTCGAAATGTTTTTTGCGCTCGTTGCTGATATTCGCTTGTCGCATTACCCTTAAGAACCAGTCTCTGAACGTATTCTTTAAATAAGGTTTCCCGGGGTTTACAGCACTTTCGAAAAGCAAGGTTGTGTTCGAACAGCCTTCAAACCTTCGCTCATGGTACATCTTAAGCAGAATCGTAAGCGACGAACTCATTGGAACGAACCGTTGTTTATTATTCTTAGTCTCCAACAGCGTAATTATTCCAGATACTAGGTCGATGTCCTCCCAACGCAGAGCGAGGGCTTCACCAACTCTGAGTCCGCACCCATAAAGAATCCGCAATAGAACTGGAAAAACATGCTCGGTCTCTGATTTAACCGCATTTGCCGTAGCATTGTCAGCAACATCAATTATTGCGGCAAATTCCTTATCAGTGAATGTGTAGGTGACAAATGTTGAGTGTGCACGAGCATAATCAGGTTCTGTCGATGGAATCCCAATTGCGATCAGATACCTTGAAAAACATCTAATCCGGGCGATGATATAGTTTCTTGTTGTACCGGAGATCGTGAGCGTTTTTAGCCAATCCTGAACGACATTCTCAGGAAGAGATTTTTCAAGCAATCCAATGGAAAGCAAGTATTCATCGAGGCTCTTAAATGCGCTGACGTAACTTTCTGTGTCTTTTTCAGCTCCGTTAAGGATTTCCAGATACTCATACATTTCAGCAGAAAGAATACTTCTAAGTACGAAGCTCATTTAACATTTCCTCCGCTCATCAAATATTTTTCGAACAGACCACTTGGCGGAGGGACCTCCAATGCGCAGATCCGGAGGCTTTCGATATCAAATTCAACATAATGGCTTGTTGACTCGCGGCTGGCGTGACCCAAAGCCACCCGCACGACCTCATATGGCACACTTTCTGCAATCAACTGACTCGCAAATGACATCCTTAGTGCGTGCGAGCTATGTTTGCGGCGCCCAAAATTGAGACCTGACCGTTTAAATTGGCACATGGCAATTGTCGAAACAGCGTGAGGATGCAGTGGCCGTCCGTGACCATTTAAAAAAATGTATTGTTCACTGGATTCTTCACGTCCATGATCGATATAATCGTGCAGCGCCTCCGCGGCTTCCGAAGGTAATGGGAGCTGGTTCGGTATTGAGGTCTTGAATTGAACAAATTTAACCATCGCATTATCAAAATCGACATTATCAAAACGTAGTAATCGGATATCCGAAGCCCGCAAACCAAGTCGTGCTGCGATCTGAAGAATGGCGTAATCCCGTTTGCCTTGTGGCGTAAATCTTTCAACGCTGTCAAGCAACTGCTTAACCTCCGCCGGACTGTAAACAGACGGCACCGTCTTGCGCTTATTTAGCATGGGCAGCACAACAGAATAATCATTGAGCACAATGTTAGCGTCAAACAGATAACCGAACATCCGCTTAGTATAGACTATAAAATACTTTTTGTTGATCGCGCGCGAAAATGCTGAAGTAAGATTTTTCGCACCAATATCTTCCCAACAATCAACGCCTTGCTCTGCAATATCACACAATATTTGCGTACATTGCTGCCTGTATTTGGTTATGGTGATTTCCTTGAACCCACGTTTTTGCAGGGACAATAAAAATGCTTCAAATTGCGGAACAAACTGAGCTGGGCATGGAAGCGGTCTGTGCTTTGTTTTGTAGACCATAGAATCACGAGGTGTTCGTTGCCAGAAAGTTTTACCATAGAGGTATTGGTTTAAGTGTCGAATAGTTGCTCGACGACGACCTAAAGTCGTTTTCCCTTTGTAATCCTTGCTCTTTTCGAATTCGAAAAAAGCATATCCTAACTGAACAGAATACTCCCTTTCGCCTTTTGCAATGGCATATTCCATGAGTAAATCGATGCTTCTGCTATACCCCTTGCGGGTGGATTTGTCAGGGATTTCGTTGCACAGGAACTCCATAAAACCAGATTTCAGATTTTGCCAGTAATTTACATCATTGCTTTCCATACTGTACCCTCCTAATAAATATAGTGATTACAGTATGTAGTAAAATTCGATTGCATAACAATTATCCGAGGAGTTCTGTCGGAATTCCTCGGATTTCCTATATCTTCTGAAAGTTAGGAGGATAACTGAACAAGTGGGATATAGCGATTTTGGCCTGAAAATCGGAATTGAGGGAGAACAAGCCTTCCGAAAATCGCTTTCCGAGATCAACCAGTCGTTCAAGGTGCTCGGGAGCGAGATGAACCTCGTCACCTCCCAGTTCGACAAGCAGGACAAATCGGTCGGCGCACTTACCGCTCGAAACCAAGTACTGCGAAAAGAGAACGACGCTCAAAAAGATAAGGTCGAAACCCTCGAGGCCGCGTTGCAGAACGCGGCTTCTTCTTTTGGGGAGAACGATAAGCGC
>JAUYTF010000447.1 GCA_030695285.1 Eubacteriales bacterium
GGTGAAAAAACAATACAGAATATCACAATAAAACATTTACTTACCATGACTGCACCATATAAGTATGAGACGGAACCATACGAGCGGTTTTTCACAAGTCCGAACCCGATTTTAGATGCGCTCGATTTATTAGGCGGGGACAGGCCGATCGGAGAATTCAACTATTCCGCAATCGGAGGAACCCATATATTGTCAGGCATCCTAGCAAGGGCGACAGGGCGGAATGTGCTTGATTTCGCCGTGGAACATTTATTCTTGCCACTGGAGATCAACGTTACGCGAAGCGTGGTGCTCAGAAACGAAGAGGAGCATTTCGTGGTGATGAATGACAAAAACACTCGTGGCTGGGTTGTTGACCCGCAAGGAAACAGTACGGCAAGCTGGGGCCTTTTCCTGACACCGGGAGAGATGATAAAAATCGGGCAATTGCACCTGAACGGTGGAGTTTGGGAAGGCAAACAAATCGTACCCGCCGCTTGGATAGCAAAGAGCACGAGCGAACAAAGCCGGTGCGTTCAATGGGGAAATCTGGCTTATGGCTATCTCTGGTGGATCATCGACGAAGAGAGCTATGCGGCTCTGGGTGACGGCGGCAATGTCATCTATGCGAATACAAAGAATGAAATGGTGATCTCCATTGCTTCACTCTTTATACCGAACGCAAAAGACCGAATCGAATGGATCAAAAAAGAAATTGAATCGATGTTTACAACAACTGTTCCGTAACACCCCGTTTTTGCGCGAAAGAGAAGCAATGCCTCGCAGCACGATTTCGTTTTCAAACGAAAACATGCTATACTGATCTCGAAGGATAAACCAAAACAAAGAGTGAGAGGCAGCCGCCTCTCACTCTTTGTTTTGAAGGTTCTTACATCCCGAGTGCTTCGTGAACGCCCCGCATGCCGAGGATGCTCTTTTGAATCACATCTTCGAGCGTCAGCCCCAGCATCTCGCAGCCACCTAGAATGACCTCACGGTTCACGCCCGCGGCAAAGCCCTTGTCCTTAAACTTCTTCTTTACGCTGGAGACTTCCATGTCCATCACGCTCCGGCTCGGGCGCATATAGGCAGCCGCCGTGATGAGTCCCGTAAGCTCGTCGATGGTATACAGCACGGTCTCCATGCGCTTTTCGGGTTTCGTCTCCGTGCAGAGCCCCCAGCCGTGTGCCAGCACCGCGCGGATGAAATCTTCGTCGTAGCCCGCCTCCGCAAGCAAACGCGGGGCAACCTTGAGGTGCTCCTCCGGCCACCGCTCATAATCAACGTCGTGCAAAAGCCCCACGATGCCCCAGTAGCTCTCGTCCTCGCCTGCCTCGCGCGCAAAATAGCGCATCACGCCCTCGACGGCAAACGCGTGCTTGAGCAGCGCGTCGCTTTTTGTATAGGCTTGCAGCGTAGTGAGCGCATGTTCGCGTGTGATATCCATTTCTCTTTCACCTCGCTGTTTTTTCTTTTTTGATTTTGGTTGGTGCGTGCGCTTGCTGTGATTCTGATAGCACACCGCTATGATCGATTTTTTGCTGCGACGCGCGTTTGTTGCGATGTCATTTGTATGCCGTTTGGCCCGACAAATGCAATCACGCGGACATTTCTCAATATCATATAATAAAAATATGAAAAAAGGCAATATATTTCTGAATCTTATCTTGACAGACCCTGCCTTGGGTGATATCATTCATGATTGACTTATGATCGCATAACTGTCGAAATATGCCCAAAATCGGGTTTTTCAGCGGGTTTCGCGCGTGAAAACATGACGATGGGCCATTTTTGACGAATAATGTGTATTTGAGTGCAGCAATGGTTTCAATGAGAAAAAATGCAAAGGCGCGATTTGCAACCGCGCCGGCAAGGGGAGTACGCGATGATGCATGACGTTCAAATGGGCAGACAGACGCGAAAGAGCTTTTCCAGAATTCGGGAAGTGCTCGACATGCCGGATCTGATTGAGATCCAAAAGAATTCGTACTATCGTTTTTTGAAGGAGGACCTGAAAGAGGTTTTTGACGATATTTCCCCGATTACCGACTATTCCGGCAAACTGGTGTTAGAGTTTGTCGATTACCGTATCGATCTCAACGGCCCCAAGTATCCTATGGAAGAGAGCAAGGAGCGCGACGTAAACTTCGCAGCTCCTCTTCGCGTAACCGTCCGGCTGATCAATAAGGAGACGGGCGAAGTCAAACAGCAGGAAGTCTTTATGGGCGATTTCCCGCTGATGACGCCGCAGGGCACGTTTATCATCAACGGCGCAGAGCGCGTTATCGTTTCCCAGCTCGTACGTTCGCCGGGCGTCTATTTCTCCGAGAGCTTCGACAAGGTCGGCAAGCAGCTCTTCTCAGCACAGGTGATTCCAAACCGCGGCGCGTGGCTGGAGTATGAAACGGACTCAAACGGCGTGCTCTACGTCAAGATCGACCGTCAGCGCAAGGTGCACATCACAGCTTTGGTGCGCGCGCTGGGCTACGGCTCCAACGCGCAGATCCTGGAGCTTTTGGGTGACGACGAGCGCCTCTCTGCCACGCTGCAGAAGGACCCGACGCACTCCGAAGCGGAAGGCCTCATCGAAATATACAAGCGCCAGCGCCCCGGCGAACCGCCGACGGAAGAGAGCGCACGCTCACTCTTAAACTCGCTATTTTTCGACAAGCGGTATGATTTGGCGCGCGTTGGCCGCTATAAATTCAACAAAAAACTCGCCATCCGCGCCCGCATTCGCAACCAAGTCTCCGCGGACACCATCGTGCACCCCGTTACCGGTGAAATCCTCGTCGAAGCGGGGCAAGTGATCGACCGTTTTGTCGCGGGAGACATTCAAAACGCCGGCATCAACGAGGTCTGGCTGCAGATGGGCGAAAACCGCGTCAAGGTCATCGGCAACAACTTCGTGCGCGCAAACGAGTGGCTGGAGTTTAATCCTTCCGAAGCGGGCATCAACGAAGACGTGCATCTGCCGACGCTCAAAGCCTCACTCAAAGAGGGCGCGGATCTCTCCAAGGACGAGCTCAAGGCGCTGCTCAAGTCGCGCTATTACGACCTCATCCCGCGGCACATCATCCCGGATGATATGATCGCGTCTGTTTCGCATCTCATCGGTATGCCTTACAGCATCGGCCACACGGACGACATCGACCACCTCGGCAACCGCCGCATCCGCAGCGTAGGCGAGCTGCTTCAAAACCAGATCCGCGTGGGCTTAACCCGCCTTGAGCGCGTGGTGCGCGAGCGTATGGGCCTGCAGGACATGGACGTGGCGATGCCCAGCAACCTCATCAACATCCGCCCCGTCACCGCGGCGATCAAGGAGTTTTTCGGCTCCTCGCAGCTGAGCCAGTTCATGGATCAGACCAACCCCCTTGCGGAGCTGACGCATAAGCGCAGGCTCTCGGCGCTGGGCCCGGGTGGCCTCAACCGTGAGCGCGCGACGTTCGACGTGCGCGACGTTCACTTTAGCCACTACGGCCGCATGTGCCCCATCGAGACGCCGGAAGGCCCGAACATCGGCCTGATCAACTCGCTCTCGACCTATGCGCGCATCAACGAGTACGGCTTCATCGAAGCGCCGTATCGCCGCGTGGATGGCAAAAAGCACATCATCACAGACGAGATCGAATACCTGACCGCGGACGAAGAGGACAGCTTCATCGTCGCGCAGGCCAACGAGCCGATCGATGAAGAACTGCACTGGTTTAAGAAAGAGCGCGTCATTGCGCGCCTGCGTGACCAGTTTATCGAAGTGAAGCCCAGCGAAGTGGACTATATGGACGTTTCCCCGAAACAGCTGGTTTCGGTCGCGACATCCATGATCCCCTTCCTAGAAAACGACGACGCAAACCGCGCG
>JAUYTF010000454.1 GCA_030695285.1 Eubacteriales bacterium
GCAACAGGAGAGCAACATGCAATTATACGACCTGCACACGCACACCAATATGTCCGACGCGCGGTTTCCCATCGAAGACCTTGTAGAGGTTGAGCATGCGCAGGGGCATATCTTAGGCGTGTCCGACCATTTTTTTTGCTGCGGCATCTATACGCTTAGCGATATCAAGACGTATCTTGAAATTCTGCGGCTCTATCCGGTCTATCGCGGGGCGGAGGTCAATATGGAGCACCGCTTTAACCTGCCGGATTCGCTGGACGACGAGCTGGACTACATCATCGCGAGCGTACACAGCATGCCGGACGGGCGCGGCGGTTTTGTTCCGTTGAACCAGTATTTTTCCAGGCGCTCCGGCTATACGGAAAAATACGACAAAAACTATTCATCCGATATGAACCGCTACTATCTCGCCTATATCATTCAAACGATGGAAAAAACGTTCTCCACCCAGCGCGTGGATATTCTTGGACACGCGACAGTGCTCCCGCCCTATGACGAGCTCTACGGCACCAATTTTCTAACCCAGTGGGAAGACGCGGTGATAGGGCTGTGCAAAAAGCACGATGTCGCGCTCGAAATTTCCGGCCTCTGGCGTGCGCCGAGGTTGGATATGCTGCGCCGCGCGCATGACGCGGGGCTGAAGTTTTCCATGGGTAGCGACTGCCACGACCGGCTCCAGATTGGCAACCTCCAGTATGTGGAGCAGATGATCGATGAACTGGGCTTACAGCAGGAAGATTTTTTTATTCCAAAAAGGCAGCTCAATTTCGATTAAGAATATTTAAAAATGAACTCAGAGCATCAATCCAATATCACATCACCTCAATATTCTTTGCCAAAGCGGCAGGAGGAACGGTATGCGGAATATACGGGTAGCAGTTTGGGGATTTGGCGCGATGGGCGGCGGTATCACAAAAGTACTGCTGCAAAAGACGGGCGTGGAGATCACGGGCGTTTGCGACCTGCATCCAAATCGCGTCGGCAGGAGCATATATGACCTGCTGGGCATGGAGCGCGAAAACAGGGCGGACGTGGTCGTCACAAGCGACATCGACGCGGTTTTGACGGAGCGCGGCGCGGATGTGTGTATCGTCGCGACGGACTCGTTTACCAAAGATGTATTCCCGAAGCTCGTTCGGGTGCTCTCGCGCGGGATCAACGCCATCAGCACCGCGGAGGAGATGAGCTATCCCGCCGCAAAGCAGCCGGAGCTTGCCCGCGAGATCGACCGCGTGGCAAAAGAATTTGGCGTCACCGCGCTTGGCACGGGCATCAACCCCGGACTGATGATGGATCTGCTCGCCATCTGCCTCACCGGCTGTATGACGCATGTTGACAAAGTCACCTGCCGCCGTGTCAACTCGCTCTCTCCCTTTGGCCCGCTGGTCATGCAGGAGCAGGGAGTGGGCTTGACGCCGGAAGCATTTCAAGAAGGTGTGGAGAAAGGCGAGCTTGCCGGCCACGTCGGCTTTGCGGAGAGCATCGGCATGATTTCGCACGCGCTGGGCTGGAGGATCGACGAGTTCTCCCAGCAGATGGCACCGATTTTGACCGAAGTCGATCGCAAATCGCCCTACGGGTTCGCCGCGCGGGGAAGCGTCGCGGGCGTGAATATGACGGGACAGGGTTATGTGGACGGCAAAGTGATGATCGACATGATTCACCCGCAGCAGATCGAGCCGGAGCTCGGCGGCACGCATACGGGGGACTACATCACGCTGGAAGGCACGCCGCGGGTTGATATGCGCATTCAGCCGGAAGTGGACGGCGGCATCGGCACCATCGCGATGTGCGTGAATATGATTCCGCACGTGATCAACGCACGGCCTGGATTGAAGACGATGATCGACCTGCCCGTTCCGCATGCGATTATGGGAGACATGCGAGATCAGATTGAAGAAGGCTTATTGGACTGACGGTTTAATCGAGGTGATTAGCGTGGCAAACAAAGGCGACTGGGTCAGGATTCATAGCGTGATTTTAACATCCGAACAGCGTTCCACTGCGGTGCCGGAGGACACAAAATCCGTACCGCTGGAGCAATGGACAAAGGGCTATCTGCATGCCGATACGCCATTGGGCGGCGAGGCGACAATCACCACGCGCACGGGTCGCGTTGTTTCCGGCACGCTTGTGGACGAGACACCGCACTATTGCCATAGCTTTGGCGACTTTGTGCCGGAGCTGCAGCAGGCGGGGGACGAGGCATTTGCGTTCCTCTTTGGAGGTAGTAAAAAATGACGGTGGACAACAGCTTTTCCGCCGTCATGGCGCGAAAGAGCGAGATCATCCGCGCTGCGGTCGGCGTCGATTACAAACAGTTCGAGAGCGGCTCCATCGCGTTTGATTATGAAAAGATGATGGCATCCACGGGCTATTCGCTCGAAGACGTCGTCGAAACTCAGCGCGGGTTTGCGATTGGAAACACACCGTTGATCGAGCTGAAAAACATTACAGCCCTCGTGCGAAACTTAAGCAAAGACGGCTTAGGCGCGCGCATCTTCATCAAGGATGAGGCGGCAAACCCAAGCGGTAGCTTCAAGGTGCGCAGGGCAGCCACCAGCATCCACCACGCCAAGCGCATGGGCTATCCCGGCGCGCTCTCCGCTACGAGCGGGAACTACGGCGCGGCGGTGGCCAGCTGCTGCGCAAAGAGCGGGCTTAAGTGCATCGTCGTGCAGGAGTGCTACGATTCACGCGGCGTCGGTCAGCCGGAGATCATCGAAAAAGCGCGCAAGTGTGAAGCGCTCGGCGCGGAGGTCGTGCAGCTCACAGTCGGCCCCGAACTCTTCTATACCGTGCTGCGCATGCTCGAGGACACGGAGTATTTTAACGCCTCGCTCTACACGGCGTTTGGTATCGCGGGCATCGAGACGCTGGGTTACGAGGTAGCCGAGCAGTGCCGTGCGCAACTGGGCAAAGACCCGGATGTGGTTGTGTGCACCAACGCAGGCGGCGGAAACCTGACGGGCACCGCACGCGGATTACACAAGGCGAACTGCTATCCTGAGATCGTGGCCGCGAGCGTCAACCTCAAGGGCTTGCATATGGCGAGCGACACGCAGTTCAACAAAAAATCATTTACGACCGGGCATACCGGCTTTGGCATGCCGTTTTCCACATGGCCGGATCGTAGCGATGTGCCGAGGAGCGCGGCGCGCCCGCTTCGATATATGGATCGCTATGTGACGGTCAATCAGGGAGAAGTGTTTTACACAACTGAGCTGCTTGCTCGGCTGGAAGGCATCGAGCGCGGACCAGCGGGCAACACGAGCCTTGCCGCCGCGATTTCGCTCGCGCAAGAGTTGCAGGAAGATCAAATTGTCATCGTGCAGGAGACGGAGTATACGGGCGCGGGCAAGCACGGCAGCGCGCAGCTCTCGTTCGCGCGGCAAAACGGAATCATAGTGTCGCTTGGTGACCCTATAGACGAAATCGCGGGCGAGAGCATCGTGCTCCCCGCGCATCCTTCGCTCTTGCGCGCGGTGGACGTCGACCTCGACCACATGCGCCGCTCGTTGATTACCCACGCGGCGACGATGATCGACCACGCGCCGACACAAGCAGATATCGCGTTTCTTGCAGAAGAGACAAAGGCAAGCGAAGCGTTCGTGCGCGAAACGCTCCAGCGAAACTAAACTTCTTTACTCGAACTTCTTTCGGGAGGAACATATGATCAAACGCGAAGATGATTTTCAAGCCAGACGCGAACACCTGAAGAACCTGAGCGATGAGGACCTCAAAGCGCGGTTTTGGGCGCTCACGGAGCAGCTCGTCGACCCGCTGTTGGAGCTGGCAAAGGAGAACACCTCGCCCGCCATCGAGCGCAGCGTGCTGTTACGCATGGGCTTTTCTTCACTCGAGGCAAAGGCGATTGTTGACGGTTGCGCGGAAAAGAGCCTGCTAGGGCACGGCGCGGGCAACGTGGTCTATCGTTATGCGAAGCACACGGGGCAGGAGATTCGTGAAGCGGGGCTTGCGTTGCTTTCCCCCGCGAACATGGAAGAGGCCGCGCACCTGTTTGGAGGCAAACAATGAGCGAATACAAATTGTTGCCGGATGAAAACATCGACGTTGCGAAGATTTTAGAAGATTTGGAGCATTACCATCCCCGCCGCAAAGGGTGGACGTGGCGCGAGCCATCCCCAGACCTCACGATGGGACCGTTTACCTATCGCGATTGCAGCAAGCCGCTCAAGGACAGCGTGCCGCTGCCGCCCGCGCACTACTTTGGCGATATAGACCCCCAGCCGATGCCTGTGATCACAACCGAGATCGCGAGTGGTCGCTTTGAGGACGACATTCGCCGCATGCGTATGGCGGCGCACCACGGCGCAGATCACATTATGGTCATCCGCACCTCCGGGCAGAGCCATTATGACGGCTTGATCGAAGGAACACCGCAGGGCAGCGGAGGCGTACCGATCACCAGAAAACAGGTGCGCGCGCAAAGAAAAGCGCTCGACCTGATCGAAGACGAAGTTGGACGAGAGATCAACTATCACAGCTATGTCAGCGGCGTTGCGGGGCCGGATATCGCCGTGATGTTTGCGGAAGAGGGCGTCAATGGCTGTCATCAGGACCCGCAGTATAACGTCATCTACCGCAACATCAACATGCTACGCTCCTTTGTGGACGCGGCGGAGAGTAAACAGCTCATCGCCTGGGGCGGCATGGCGCAGATTGACGGCGCGCACAACGCTAACGCCACCGCGCGGGACGCCTGGAAGGTTATGCCGGAGCTCATGGTGCAGCACGCGATCAACGCGCTGTATTCCTATAAAGTCGGCGTACCGAAGGAGAACATCTGCCTTTCCACCGTACCGCCGACGGCGACGCCGGGGCCTTGCGTCTATATGGATCTGCCGTATGCCGTAGCGCTCAGGCGACTCTTTACCGGCTATCGCATGCGCGCGCAGATGAACACGAAATACATTGAATCCAGCACGCGCGAGGCAACGGTGACCCATGTGCTGAATATGGTGGTGAGCAAGCTCACGAGTGCGGACATTCAGTCCACCATCACGCCGGACGAAGGGCGTAACGTGCCGTGGCACATCTTCAACATCGAAGCTTGCGA
>JAUYTF010000460.1 GCA_030695285.1 Eubacteriales bacterium
TTTTTCAAAGGGGATCGAAGCCGCGTTGGAAAAACAATCCAGTGGATTGTTTTTAGCGGCAGGGGAGCGAAAGCCAGCAGCCGCGCCGCGCGAAGCGCAAGCGGCAATAGGCTTGAGCGGAGAGCCCCGTCTCCCGCTCCAAACGATACTTGGCGGCCTATTGGCCGCTATCATATACAGGACGATTTCCAGTTTGCGCGAAAACGCAACAGAGAAAGAACCGTTTTCGCCTCCTTAGCTCAGTTGGCTAGAGCACCTGACTCTTAATCAGGGTGTCCAGGGTTCGAATCCCTGAGGGGGTACCAGAACCCGTACGGAAAAGACCGTGCGGGTTTTTTCTATGCAATATTTATGTCAGGAAAAATCCGCAAAGATCGATAAATTGCTTCAATCATTCAACGCGAACCATTTAGAATTGGAATGCCAAGCGCAAAAAACAGCTTTTTATTGCGAAGTCGTTTGACAGGTGCCAAGAAAAAGTGTTATTCTCATCAAGGGAGAACGAAAAAGAGTGCAGACGATTTTCTTTTCAAACACAGCCAGCCTTATCCGCGCGTTTGAACCGCCGCGGGGCGTTACCGCGCTGATTGGCGGCGGAGGGAAGACGACACTGATGCTGCGCCTCGCCCGTGAGCTTGCGCAAAGCGGCGCGCGTGTGATCGTCACCACAACAACGCATATCTTTCCGCCGGACTGCATCTTCCTATCAAATCCTGCCAGCGCCAAAGAAGCGCGCGAAACACTCCTGAGCGAACCGCTTGTTTGCTTTGCAAAACCTGCCCAACGCGGCAAACTCTCCGCGCCGGATCTCTCGCTTGCTCAGCTTGAGCCCTTAGCAGACTATATCTTAACCGAAGCGGACGGATCAAGACGCCATCCGCTCAAAGCGCCCGCCGAGCATGAGCCGGTGATTCCACCGCAGACGCGCCTGGTGATCGCGGTAGCAGGACTGGACGGCGCGGGTCAGTTGATTCGTGAAGCGGCATTTCGTCCTGCGCTGTATGCCGCGCTCTGTGGAAAAACGGAGGAGGATGTGGTGACGCCTCGCGATATCGCGCTGGTGCTCGCCCATCCACAAGGGCAGCGAAAAGGTTTGTCGGGCGGCGCGCGTTTCACCATACTGCTCAACAAGTCGGACGACGAAGCGAGAACAAAAACCGCGCTCGCGGTCGCAACCGAACTGGAGCAATACGATATCGAACGCGTGGTCATTGCCTCGTTAGGCGCGTAGGGGCGGATGTCATCCGCCAGCCGTCTTTGTTCTAGCGCGTCAGGATATAGGGGCGGATATCATCTTCCCACATCACCGTAAAACAATCTCACGCATCGCGTGAATAGTATGAGGTTTTTTCTATGATCATTTGGGTACGCGGCGCAGGAGACATCGCAACCGGTGTTGCGTTTCGGCTACACAAAAGCGGTTTCTCGGTCGTGATGAGTGATTTGGCGCAGCCAACCTCGATTCGGCGGACGATCTGCTTTTCGGAAGCGATCATCAAAGGCGAAACAACGGTAGAAGACATCACCGCGCGATTTGCCGAAAATGCGGCGGAAGCAAAGGTGATTATCAATCGCGGCGAAGTCGCTGTTCTGGCTGACCCGATAGGGGAAAGCGCGCGCGCATTGAACCCCGTCGCCGTAATAGACGCAATTCTTGCCAAGCGAAATCTTGGAACCATGATTGACGATGCAGAGATCGTCGTCGGCATCGGTCCCGGATTTACGGCAGGCGTGGACTGCCACGCAGTGGTGGAAACCATGCGCGGGCACACCCTTGGCCGGGTGTACTACAACGGATCAGCGCTGCCGGATACGGGCATCCCCGGCAATATCGCGGGCTTTACGCTGGAGCGGCTGCTCCGTGCGCCGCGCGCAGGCGTGTTTCGCGGCATAAAGCAAATCGGCGACGTGGTTGAACCAAACGAAGTTTGCGCGTATGTGGACGGGGAACCCGTCATCTCGCGTATTCACGGTGTATTGCGCGGACTCCTTCCGGACGGGATCACGGTATACGAAGGCATGAAGAGCGGGGATGTCGATCCGCGTTGTGAAATATTGCATTGCTTTACAGTGTCCGATAAAGCGCTGTCAATCGGCGGGGGCGCATTGGAGGCGGTGCTGCACAGATTGTCACAGGGAGGCTACATATGGAAACAGAAGTAAAGCTCACGAAGCTCTCTAGCTGTGCGGGCTGCGGCGCAAAGGTCGGCGCGGGCACACTCTCCAAACTCTTGGGCGATATGCCGACGCATCACGACCCGAACCTGCTTGTCGGGTTTGACCGCTCGGACGACGCTTCCGTATACCGCGTCAGTGATGATCTTGCCCTGGTGCAGACGGTTGATTTCTTTCCGCCGATCGTAGATGATCCTTTCACCTTTGGGCAGATTGCCGCGACCAACGCGCTCTCGGACATTTACGCCATGGGCGGCGAACCAAAGCTCGCGCTCAACCTGCTTTGCATTCCGGAGTCGATGCCGCAAAGCGCCATTAAGGCCATGCTTGCGGGCGGCTATAGCAAGGTGTTTGAAGCGGGGGCGATCATCACGGGCGGCCATAGCATATTCGACGACGTACCAAAATACGGGCTCTCTGTGACCGGATTTGTGCATCCCGACAAATTCTTTAAAAACCTTGGCGCGCGCGAGGGCGACGTGCTGTTTCTCACCAAGCCACTCGGCGTCGGCATACTGACCACAGCGGAAAAAGCGGAGATGCTGGAGTCGGGCGAGATCGACCGCGTGATTTCTCTCATGATCACGCTGAACAAGAGCGCGCGGGACTGCGCGGTGCGCTATCGCGTGCATGCCTGCACGGATGTGACGGGGTTTTCGCTCATGGGGCATATGCTCGAGATGATGCAGGGCTCGGACACATCCGCCCGCGTTGAGACAGGGGCAATCGAGTTTTTGCCGCGCGTGCTGGAGTTTGCCAACATGGGGCTGCTGCCCGCTGGAGTCTACCGAAACCGCGCTTTTGCCCAGCCGCATGTTGACGAGGGGAGTCTGCCGCTCAAGGTGCGCGATGCGCTCTTTGACCCGCAGACATCCGGAGGGCTACTCATCGCGGTCGATCCGAGCGATGCGGACGCGATTGAGCGGGATCTGCGCGCAAGCGTGCCCAGCGCACAGCGCATCGGAACAGTCATCGCAAAATCAGACAAGTCGATCTATCTGGTATAAACGAATACACGCGTATCTTCAGCCCGCCGGTCACGGCGGGTTTTTGCTTGACAAGATGAAATTCATACGGTATACTCTGAAACTGAACGATGTTCAATAATGGAGATGATTCAGTGGGAAATGCGGAACGGACAACAGACTTAATTTTAGAAACGGCAGAATCATTGATTCTTGAAAGCGGCGGGGATGTAGAGCGGGTGACGATCCGCCTGATTGCAGAGCGGGCAAGCATCAGCGTCGGATTGGTGAACTATTACTTTCAGTCAAAAACAAAGCTGATTGAAGCATGTGTGCAGCGGATGATTGGCGGGGTTGTCAACTCGTTTGTGCCGCAATTGCCGAAAGAGTCAATACCGGCGGAGCGCCTTGGCAGAGTCGCCGCGCAGGTTGCGGATTATCTCGAGAGTCATGCGCAGATTTCGCGCATCTCAATTCTCGGGGATATGAACGCCCCTTTTGCGTTAGAT
>JAUYTF010000481.1 GCA_030695285.1 Eubacteriales bacterium
TCAACAATTTTCTGATCAAGCGCAGAAAGAAGGAGTTTGGCCTTTACGGTATTCTCGGGCTGGACAAGCGGCATGTCGGCCGCGTCCTCGTTTGGGAAAACACATTCGTCATCGGCGGAGGATTGGTTTGCGGCATCGTCATCGCGCTGATCTTCGGGCGGCTGTTGTTCCTCGTGCTCATGAAGCTCATCCACGCGGTGCCGGGCAGCTCGTTTTCTATCCCGATCGTCGCCTATGGATTGATGCTTGCGTTGTTTTTCGTCGTATTTCTCGTGACCTCAGTTGCAAACGTCATCCGCGTGCATACTGCGAATCCCATCGCGCTGCTCTCGAGTGAAAAAAGCGGGGAGAAGTACAAAAAGGGTCTCCTGCCGCTCGCAATTCTTGGTCTAATCCTGCTAGGTGGCTCGTACTATTTCGCATGGACGACAGAGGTGCCGGGCATCGCGCTGGGGATCTTTTTCCCGCTTGCCATCGCGGTGATCTTCGCGACGTATCTGCTCTTTCTCTGCGGCAGCATCGTGGTGCTCAAGCTGCTTCGCATGAAAAAAAGCCTGTATTATCAGCCGGATCATTTTGTGACCATCTCCGGTATGTTCCATCGCATGCGGCAAAACGCGCGCGGGCTCGCGACCATCTGCATTCTATCGACCATGCTGGTGGTCACCGTTTCCGGCACGCTCTCGCTCTACCTCGGCAGCGGACAGATGACGCGCGGCATGTATCCTTTTGACGCGCAGGTGTATGTGGCTGAATCGGCGACGCAGGAAGAGATCGTAGCTTACGATGCAACGCTCAATCGCATTGCCAGCGAAAACCATGTGACGCTCATTGCGGACAAAGATAAGCTCATCACCGAACTGCCGGAAGATGAGGAGTTCCGTCGAAACAATTTCGTTTGGGAAGACAGTGCGTTTACTGAAATTCCAACGCTGATCTTCTACGATGGGAATTATCGCTTTGATATTGCGGGGACCGACGAAGATTGCCTCGCGTTTATTAAAGCCGTGCGAGATCAGTATGGGGAATCGTTTTCCGAAACGCCGAATTTTATCGTATCCGATTACTATTCTGCGCGGGAGGACGGCTACGGATTCTACGGCGGGCTCCTATTCCTCGGCTCGTTCTTCGCGGTGCTGTTCCTCGCGGTTGCGGCGCTGATCCTCTACTTCAAGCAGGTAACGGAAGGATATGAGGATAAAGAGCGATTCGAGATTCTGCAAAAGGTTGGCATGGACGACCAGCAGGTGAAAAAAACGATCAATGCGCAGGTGCTATGGGTCTTCTTCCTGCCGCTGGCGGCAACGGCGCTGCATATGCTCTTTGCCTCCAAACTCATGGCATGGATGCTCAAGTTGTTCATGCTTTACGACTGGGGACTGGTGCTTACCTGCATCGGCGGCACGCTGTTGGCGTTTATGCTGCTCTACTTTATCATCTACCGCATCACCGCGCGGACGTATTATCGCATCGTGCGCAGATAGCGGCATGCAGAGAATTGGGGGAAGCAATGCTTCCTCTTTTTTTGCGCACAGTTCACGATTTACTCACGGCAAACCGATTGTGCAGAAGCATGCATTCCGCTATAATCATGTTATGGAACAAAATGAAAAACGCATCCTCACAGCGCTCAAAGAATTGGGCAAGACCGCGCTCGGATTTGGCAAGGCGCAGGTCATCCTCTTTGGCGTAAACATCACAGTCATCACGATTGGTATGATCATCGCCGGACTCGGTTGGTGGTCGTTGCTGATCGCTGTCGTCGTGAGCTTACTGGATTTGCTGCCCGTCATCGGCTCCGGCATCGTGTTTGTGCCGTGGGCGATCATCGCGCTGATTGCGAAAAACCCGCATATGGCAATCTCGGTCGGAGCGACGTATATCGCGATGGTGGTGCTCAGGATGATCCTCGACCCCATCATCACGGGCAAGAGCGTGGGGCTGTCCCCGTGGATTACGCTTTTTGCATCCGTCGGCGGGCTTATTCTCTTTGGCGGCGTTGGCATGATACTAGGCCCCGTCATCGCGGCGGTGTCAAACGTGCTCTTCCGCGTGTTTTTCAAGAAGAAAACGCAGCAGCAAAGCGGCGCGCAGGCTCCCGTCGTGCCGGAGGAGGAAAAGACCCAATAGCGCTTATCTGCGCGTTTGGCAAACGACGAATATTACTATCAAACAGGGGGATCAGCAGGTATGATTTGGAACTTTCTGGGTTGGCTGCTCATCGGCGCGCTCATTGGCTGGGTTGCCAGCAAGATCATGCGCGGTAGAGGCGGACTGTTTCGTAACATTGTCATCGGCATCGCGGGTAGCGTGGTCGGCGGGTGGCTCGCGGACTATGCGGGCATCGGCTCCGGCAATGTCTGGTCGATCGGCGGGTTTTTCGTCGCGGTCGGCGGCGCTTGCATCCTGATTTTGCTCAGCCGGTTGATTCTCGGCAAACGATAAATCGCTTCTTTTATTGCGTTCTTCGTGAGGAACAGCAAAACACGCGACAAAAAAACGGGCTGCCCGCGAAGGCAGCTCATTATTTTATGCTTGTAAGTTTGTGATTGGATCAATCGATCACATGAAAGTAATTGAGGGGATCTCGCGCTGTGGTCTGTTCCATACTGGTCAACGTGAAAGTCGAGAGATAGAAACCTTTCCGCATCACGACGATAGTTTCGTGGAGAATTACACCCTGAGTTTCCCCCTGAACGAAAAGTGCGACTCGCTCCTCGCCCAAGAAATCGACTTGCTTGATACTATGCGTGACGTTCGTCACACCCATATCCTCCAGTCCGCTGATCAAAAGAGGGGTGGCCGCTTCGAGCAGCATTTGCTCAGGCAGCAGCAGTTCGAGCATCTTTGCTTTACCCAAAACAATGTTGATCGTTTGTGTACCATCTCCGGAGAACGCATAGAAGTCCATCTGCGACTCACCGCTATCGAACGATTCCTGAATGATGTCACCCGCTACGCTGTCCCCAAGCATTTCGTAGGTTATTCCGAACACTTCGGATATTTCATCCTCGTTCATCACATACCAGTCGTCCGCCAGTACGCAGGAATACTGAAAATAGTCATTGCGATAGGCAACAGGGGTTTCAAAATCGCTCACCGTCGAACCGTCGCTTACTGCCAGCGGTGTCGTTGGCGTTGAGACGCCAAGGATGTTGGCGCTTGCGCAGGCGACCAATGAGAAACACAGGGATGCAATCAGCATGATAGTGATGATGCGCTTTGCCAGTTTCATAAATCCTCCATGATTTTGTTTCGCAATGATCATACCATAAAAGCAATGTGAGCATACCAATCTGAAATGTGAAAAAAATGCTTCTCGCGTGAAAAAGGCACTCGCCCGCTTCGGGAGAGTGCCTTTGTGGAATGCGTTGTTCTGGCGACGGGTTACTCAATGCCGATCACGTCGTCGTCCAGCACGACCGCGACGAGCATATTCCCCTTGCCCGCGCGCGGCTCAATGCGCACCTCACCTGTATGAATCGCCGTGCGCACACCGTGCCGCTGGAGGAGCGTGAGCGTCTTTTGCTCCGTGAGCACCGCAACGGCGGCGATGCAGGTGCCGTTTGATCCGTTTTTCTTGAGGTCGAAGGTCTTTAATCCTTTTCCGTTTCTGCCCTGCAGATCATAATCAAACAATGGCGAGCGCTTTCCAAAGCCCTTGTCGGTGATGGTGAGCACCTCTGCTTCCTCTGGAACGAGAGAAGCGTAGATCACCTCGTCGCCCTTCTCGAGCTTGACGCACTTCACACCGCCGGAGACGCGCCCCATCGCGGGGATCGTATCCGCCGCAAAACGGATGCTCATGCCGAGTTTTGTGACCATGAGGATCGACCTTGGCTCGTATTTCACAATGGCGAGCACGCGATCCTTGTCCCGGAGCGCGACCGCGACTGTGCGCTTGACTCGGACACGGTATTCTGCCGCTGCGGTACGCTTTACGTTGCCATCGCGCAGGTAGAAGAGATATTCGCCCTCGTCCTCGTCGGGATACAGCGCAATGATCTTCTCGTTTTTCTCGAACGGCAGCAGCGAGGCGAGGTTTGCCGCGCGCGTGGTGGCGCGGGTCTCCGGCAGCTCCTCCACCGCGATGGAGAGCAGCGCGCCTTGGTCGGTAAACAGGCGGATGCGCTGATTGGAGCGCGTTTCCAGCACAAACAGCGGCTTGTCCTCCGAGATGGCGGCGAGCGAAAACGCCTTGGTCGGCGTCCGGCGGATCTTGAGCCCCTCGCAGACGCAGACGGTGACATCTTCGACGATTGCGAAATCCTCCGCCTCATTGACCGGGGCATCGTCGCAGGCGACAAACGTCGTTCTGCGCGAAACCGCGAGCTTTTCGCGAATTTCGGCGAGTTCTTTTTTGATCAACGCGATCAGCTTTTTTTCGCTGGCAAGAATGCCGCGGAGTTCCTCAATGAGCCGCACCACCTCGGCGTACTCGCGCTTGATGGTGACGAGCTCCATATTAGTCAGGCGCTGTAGGCGCAGATCGAGGATGGCCTGCGCCTGCGCATCGCTGAGCGCGAACGTCTTCATCAGGCCCTCGCGCGCTTCTTTGGGAGACTTGCTGGCGCGGATGAGCGCGATGACCGCGTCGAGATTGTCCACAGCGATCATCAAGCCCGCTAAGATATGCTCGCGCCGGAGCGCCGCGTCCAGATCAAACTGCGTGCGGCGCGTGACCACGTCCCGCTGATGGCGGATGTAGTGCGCGATAATCTGCTTGAGGGTCAGCTGCTGCGGCTTGCCGCCCGCGATGGCGACCATATTGACGCCAAACGTCATCTGCAGATCGGAATACTTCAAGAGATATTGTAAGATGCGCTCCGGGTCGCCGTCCTTTTTGATTTCGATGACGGCGCGCATGCCGGTGCGGTCGCTTTCGTCGCGAATATCCGCAATGCCGGAGAACATCGCCTTTTTTTCCTGACTGACGGCGAGGATCTTCTCGAGCAGGTTCGCTTTATTGACCTGAAAGGGCAGCTCAGTGATGACGATCAGCGTTTTTCCGTTTTTCTGCTCTTCAAAGTGCGTCTTGGCGCGCATGTAGATCTTGCCGCGTCCCGTGCGGTAGGCCTGCTCCACCTCGGAGGATTCGAGCAGAAAGCCTCCGGTGGGAAAGTCCGGCGCGGGGATGATCTGCATGAGCTCTTCGAGTGTGATGCGCGGGTTATCCATCACCGCGATGACGGCGTTGATCGCTTCCACGGGGTTGTGCGGGGGGATGTTGGTGGCAAGGCCCACCGCGATGCCGCTGGCGCCGTTGACGAGCAGGTTGGGGAAGCGTCCCGGCAGCAGATCCGGCTCCTTGAGCGTGTCGTCAAAGTTAAACGAAAACCCGACGGTGTCCTTATCGATATCCCGCAGCAGCTGAATGGCGGCGTCCGTCATGCGCGCCTCAGTGTAGCGCATCGCGGCCGCGCTGTCGCCGTCCACACTGCCGAAGTTGCCGTGGCCGTCCACGAGCGGCACGCACATGTTGTATGGCTGCGCCATGCGCACCATCGCGTCGTAAACGGAGGTGTCTCCGTGCGGGTGGTATTTGCCCAGACAGTCGCCGACGATGCGCGCGCACTTGCGGTGCGGTTTATCGGGCGTGAGGCTCAGCTCCAGCATGGCGTAGAGGATGCGCCGCTGCACGGGCTTGAGGCCGTCCTCCACGCGCGGAAGCGCGCGTTCGAGGATGACATGCTCGGCATAGGGCATCATGGACTGGTGCATGACCTCGTCCATATTCCGCTGGATGATCTTTTCCAGTTTGAGTTGTATGGGTTCTTTCGGCATATCGTTTTCCTTATTCAGCAATCATTCGGTTCAATAAAGTCAATCGAAAGTTCTAGTCTTTTAGCTTCTCAAACATATCGCTGTTGTTTTTGTTAAGGCTGCATTTCTGAAAAAACATTAATCCTTTAGTTTCTCGAACATATCGCTATTGTTCTTGTTGAAGTTGGCGTTTTCGAAGATATACTCCTTCCGAGATTGCACCTTATCGCCCATGAGCACGGTCACGAGATGCTCGACATCCGCCGCGTCCTCGATGGTCACGCGAATCAGCGCGCGCCCGTCGGGGCTCATGGTCGTTTCCCAGAGTTGCTCCGGGTTCATCTCACCCAGACCCTTATAGCGCTGGATGGTGTATCCTTTGCCGACGGATTTCGTCGCGGCGCGCAGTTCCTCGTCGTCGTAGCAATAGATGCGCTTGGTATCCTTCTGCACTTTGTAGAGAGGGGAGAGGCCGATATACACATGCCCATCGGTGACGAGTTCCTTCATATAACGATAGAAGAACGTTAGCAGGATCGCGCGGATATGCGCGCCGTCCTGATCCGCGTCCGAGAGGATGATAATCTTGTCGTATTTGAGCGAGGAGATGTCAAAGTCCTCGCCGATGCCGGTGCCGACCGCGGTGATGATGGAGCGGAACTCCTCGTTTTGCAGCACCTGATCGATGCGCTTCTTCTCGACGTTGAGCGGCTTGCCGCGCAGCGGAAGAATCGCCTGAAACTTCCGGTCGCGTCCCTGCTTTGCCGAGCCGCCTGCGCTGTCGCCCTCGACGATAAACAGCTCGTTTTTGCTGTAATCGCGGCCCGAGCAGCTCGAGAGCTTGCCCACGAGCGGTGCGTTTTCTAGCTTGTTCTTCTCGCGCGCAGTGGCTTTGGCTTTGCGCGCGGCCTCGCGCACCCTTGCCGCCTTGACCGCTTTTTCCGCGATGATGGTCGCAACCTCGCCGTGCTTGAGATCCTCCAGATACGGTGTGAGCTGCTCGGTGACGACGCTCTCCACCGCGGGGCGCGCTTCGGTGTTGCCGAGCTTGGTCTTGGTCTGCCCCTCAAACTGGATGGTGCGCATCTTGAGCGAGAGCACGGCGGTGATTCCCTCGCGGAAGTCCTCGCCGGCGAGCGGTGCGTCCTTGTCCTTGAGGTAGCCCGTCTTGCGGCAATAGTCGTTGAGCACCTTGGTCAGCGCAGCCTTGAGGCCCGTTTCGTGCGTGCCGCCCTCGGTGGTGGGGATGTTGTTCACATAAGAGAAGATATTATCGGCATAGCCGTCGTTGTGCTGCAGCGCGACCTCCACGAGAATGCCGCCGGAGGAGCCGGAGAAATGGATGGGCGGTTGATACAGCGGCGTCTTGTCGCCGTTGAGATAATTGACAAAATCGCTCAAGCCCCCGTTAAACTGGTATTCTACCTTTTTCGGTTGCCCAGCCCTTTCGTCTAAGAGTGTCATCTTTGTGCCGCGGTTGAGATACGCGAGTTCACGAATGCGCTTGGAGATGACATCGTAGCTCATTTCGATCGTTTCAAACACGCGCGAATCCGGCAGAAAGGTCACGCTGGTGCCCTGCCTGCGGGTACGGCTGACTTCCTCGAGCGGAGCGACGGATTTACCCGATATAATCTTGCCTGTGGCATCCTCTTGGCTTGCAAATCGCATGCGATACAGCCGTCCGTCGGTCGCGACTTCGACCTCCAGCCACTCGGAGAGCGCGTTGACGACCGAAGCGCCCACGCCGTGGAGCCCGCCGGAATAGCCATAGGAATCGTTGCCGAATTTTCCGCCCGCGTGCAGCTGCGTAAAGACAACCTCCACGCCGGAGACACCCATCTTTTCGTGAATCTGCACGGGAATGCCGCGGCCGTTGTCTACGACCGTAACGGAGTGATTCCTGTGTAGCGTCACCGCGATCTCGTTGGCATAGCCGTTTGCCGCCTCGTCGATGGCGTTATCGATGATTTCCCAGAGGAGGTGATGTAAGCCTCTTTGCCCCGTCGTGCCGATGTACATGCCCGGGCGAATGCGGACGGCGTCCAAGCCCTCCATTATTTTAATTTTGTCTACTGTATAATCCGATGCCATGAACTGCTCCCATTCTCAAACCATAATAAATCTATCAATTTTAATTTTCTACTGTGTAATCCGATGTCATGAACTACTCCCGTTCTGAAAAATGAATCATGCGTATTATTGATACTATTGAAATTTAAGTGAGCATGGCGTTTTTTACAAACGTTTTGCCGCTAAACGCAAAGAACCCCGGCAAAACGAAGAAAACCGCTCTTTACGCGGGTTTTGCCGGTGGATTTTGGCGCCTTGCACCATATCTGGCGCGAAGATGGACATATTATACCACAGTTTGTGGCGCACAGGAACCCGCAAGGAGCCGCAAACGGCACCTCACTGAGCAAACAAACGTTTATTTTCAAAAAATTCAAAAAAAACTGGTAAAAAAGACATGAAAGTGGTGACAAATGGGGAATTGTGGTGTATACTCATTGTAAATCTGGGAGCAGTATATTCTTAACATGCTCCAGTATTTGCTTTTTTGAGCATTATCATCTGCCGGAGGAGGAAAGCGCGTGCTGATCGGTTCGTTTGAACATATGCTGGACGCAAAAGGCCGCGTGTTCATTCCGGCGAAGTGGCGGGAGAGCGTGGGAGACACGCTCATCATCACCCTCGGCCTGCTTGAAACGACGAGTGCCGCCTGCCTCTCTGGCATGTCGCTCGAAGAATGGGATCGTTTTTCGCAAAAGTTCTCCGCGCTGCCGGCGACCGATACCAAAGGCCAGGCAATCCGCAGAAGGCTCTACTCCATGGCGGCTGCCTGCGAGATAGACAAGCAGGGGCGCATCCTGATTCCGGCGCAGCTGCGCGAACTCACGCTCTTAACGAAGGACGCGACGCTCATCGGCGTTGGCGAACACGTGGAGATCTGGAATCCTGAAACGCTTGCGGCCTACAATGCCGCCTGCGAGGAAAACTATGGCGACGCGCTCGCGCACCTAGCGGCGCTCGGCATATGAGTGAGCAATTTTCGCACATACCGGTGCTGCTGAACGAAACGCTGGAGCATCTTTTGCCTGAGCGCGGCGGCATCTTCATCGATGGAACGCTCGGTGGCGGAGGCCATGCCGAAGCAGTTCTTTCCCGCCTGCCGCAGACGGGCAGGCTCATTGGAATTGACAGGGACTGGGAAGCCGTGCACGCGGCGGGGGAACGACTGGCATCGTATGCCGGCCGATTTACCGCGTTGCACGGCAACTTTTTTGATATGCGGGCGCTTCTTTTTGAAATCGGCATCGCCGAAGTCAACGGAATCCTGCTCGATCTTGGCGTATCTTCGCACCAGCTGGATACGCAAGGCCGCGGGTTTTCTTACAAGACGGATGCACCGCTGGATATGCGTATGGATCAAAACGCCTCTCTTTCCGCGCGGGATGTGGTGAACACCTACCCCGAGGCGGAGCTGGCACGCATCTTTTTTGCATATGGCGAGGAGCGCTTCAGCCGTAGAATTGCGGAGCGGATTTGTCGTGCGCGTGAACAATATCCCATCGAGAACACCTTGGCATTGGCGCAAATCGTGCGCGAAGCGATCCCCGCAAAGTACAGAAACGAGCCACAACACCCCGCGCGGCGGACATTTCAGGCGCTGCGCATCGAGGTCAACGGCGAACTCAAGGGTCTGGATCAAGCGGTGGAGGAGGCCTGCGATCTGTTGCAAAAAGGCGGGAGACTGTGTATAATTACATTTCATTCATTGGAGGATCGCATCGTCAAGCAGGCATTCCGTCGTTTTGAGAATCCCTGCACTTGCGCGCCCTCTGCGCCGATCTGCAATTGCGGCAAGGTGCAAAAGGCAAAGATCCTCACCAGGAAACCGCTGACCGCCTCCGCTGAGGAGGAAGCGCGCAATTCCCGCTCGACCAGCGCAAAGCTCCGCTGCATCGAAAAGATTTAGCGAAAGCCTGCGATCGGGCGGTAAGGCCGCGCCGGTGAGCGGAAATTTCGCTTGATTGGAAGGGAATTTTTTAATTGGATATCCGCTTCGAAGATGATCAAAAAAAGGGTCGCTCACCATCGACCAGACTCAATATCCCCAGCCAGGAAGACAAGGCGGCGCCTGAACCGCGCGCCCCGCGCACACGTGCGGGCGCAAGGACCATCTCAGAACCGGGCGTTCGGGTAGAAAAGCCGCAGATGACAATTTTAGGTCGATTCGGACTGATCGTGAGTGGTTTTCTGTTTGCGGGCATGGTGCTCTTTACGCTTTCCGGCTATGAGCGCATTTCGCGCGCATATGCGGACATCAACGCGTTGAAAAACGAAATCGAATCGACCAACCTGCGCATACGGGAGCTGGATGTACAGATCGAATGTGCAGTGACCATACAGGATGCGCAGCGGGTGGCGGAAGCATATGGCATGCGGTATCCGGAAAAAAGCCAGTATGTACGCATAGGAGACATGCTGCCGTTTGATAATACCGTGTTGACGCCAACGGATACGCCGACGGAAGAAACGACCACGGAGCCGGAAACAACGCCGGGCACGTTAGATGAATTAGACACTTCGGGCGGGGGGGAACAGCCGCCTGCGGGCGGTTGATCTTACGGAAGGACGATTGACCAATGGCTAAAAAGACGGCCCCCGCGCCGAAGATTAAACGCAAACTCGTGCTCCTGATGGTATTTGCAGGCCTGCTGATACTGCTGCTTGCCCTTCGCCTGACGCAGGTTATGATCGTGCAAGGGCCCGAACTCAAGGCCAAGGCGGAGGTTCAGTGGACGCGCCGGCAAAACCTCGCCGCGCAGCGCGGCAAGATCATGGATCGGAACGGCCTCGTGCTCGCGCAGAGCGGAACCGCCTATCGCGTGCTCGCCAACCCGCCCGCCATCGCGGCGGATGATCGCGTCCGCATCGCAACTGAGGTTTCGGATATTCTGGGGCTGAACTATGATTACGTGCTAGAGCGGGTTTCCGACCCCAAGCGCCTGCAGGTGCAGCTCAAGCGACAGGTAGAAAGCTCCGTCATCGACCAGCTCGAAGCACTGCAGCTGGGCAACGGTATTTCCTACACCACGGACATGAAGCGATACTATCCCTTTGGCGAGCTCTTTACTCAGCTCATCGGCTTTACCGGCATTGAGACAGAGGGGCAGACAGGGGCAGAGGCGGAGTATAACTCTTACCTCGCGGGCGTTGCGGGACGCCTCGTGATCGAAGTTGACCGAAAGAACAACCCGCTTTCCTATGGCGAGGAAGACTATCTTGCCCCGACGGAAGGCTACAATATGACGCTGACCGCGGATTCTGTGACCCAGAGCTATCTGGAGAAATATCTCAAGCAATGCTATGAGGTGAATCGCGCAAGCAGCGTATCCGGCCTGATTATGGACCCCAACACGGGCGAAGTGCTGGCGACTTCCACATATCCTTCCTTTGACCTCAACAACCCGCCGCGCGACAGGGTTACAGAGCTGATGGCGATGTCCCGTGCGCGCATCGTGACGGACACGTACGAAGCCGGGTCGATGTTCGGCATGATCACCACCGCTGCTGCGATCGACGCGGGGGCGGCGACGCTGGAAAGCACCTACCGTTGCACGGGGTTCAAGATTTTTCGTCTGGAAAAGGTGGCATGCTGGGAAACGGAAGGCCATGGCAACCAGACGCTCTCTGCCGCTCTGGGCAACTCCTGCAATCTCGCTATGGCAGATATGGCGCTTGCGACCGGGATTGACAATTATTTCGATTATGTCCATGCGTTCGGCTTCGGGGAGAAGACCAATGTTGGCATACCCAGCGAGGATACCGGCGAGGTCATCCATCGCAAGTATATCCGCGAGAGCGACTTATCGCGCATCTCCTTTGGCGAGAATACCACGACGACGGCGATACTGATGGCAAACGCATTTTGCGCGATCATCAACGGCGGCACGCTGATGCAGCCGTATGTTGTGGATAGCATCACATCGACTGACGGCACGGTCATGCTGAGAAACGAACCGACCATTCTGCGCCGCGTGATCAGCAGCAGCACCTCCGCAACCATGCGCTCGCTGCTGCAATCGGTCGCGGAAAAAGGCAACGGCAATAACGCGCAGGTGCTCAACTACACGGTAGG
>JAUYTF010000488.1 GCA_030695285.1 Eubacteriales bacterium
AGAAAGTGCGCGCGCTCAACGGTGTCTCTAATGTTCCGCCGTCACAGAAGATGCTCGGCCGCGCCATGTGCGTGCCCTACGGGAAGGTTCTCGCCGAGACCATCGTACCCAACACCGTGACAAAAGCGCTGCATGCCGACAAGGTCTTTCGCGCCAATGAAAGCGGTTTTGATATCAACGAATCGCCCGGATACTCGCCTTTGCCCCATCAGGTAAAGACGATCAAATCCTTCCGCCGGCCGGTGCTGCTTATCGACGACCTGCTGCACAACGGCTACCGCTTGGAAAAGCTCGACCCGCTGTTTCGCGAGCAGGGGGTTGAGATTGAGCGCGTCATCGTCGGCATCCTCTCAGGGCGGGGGCTGGACCTCATGCGCGAGCAAAAGCGAAACGTTGACTGCGAGTATTTTATCCCGAACATGCTCTATTGGTTCACGGAGAGCCTCTTGTACCCATTTATCGGCGGGGACAGTGTGGCGGGCGGCATCGTAGAGCGTGATTATCCCCCGAGCATCAACCTCATATTGCCGTATCAGTATCCCAAATACCTGCATGGCGCTCCCGCGCCCGCCGTGCGGCAGTATTCGCGCGTGGCGCTTGGCAACACGCTGACCATTCTCTCGGTGCTCGAGGAGCGTTATCTCAAACTGCTAGGCACGGGGCTGACGCTGCGCCGCCTTGGAGAGGCGCTCGTGCGTCCCCGCCTGCCGGACAAGGGCGCGCATATGCAATATGACCTCAACGTGGTAGCTTCGGCCTATCTCAAGGACGACATCCGCCAGATGCGGCGCATCTCCAACGCGGAGGATGTGTGAGCGTATGACGTATTATGCCTACAAAGACTTTTGTCTATGCGACCACGGTGGGCGGCTGCCGGAGGGCGCGGTTCCCGTCGAAGCGCCGTTTGACCCGCTGGTGTTTCTCGTAGTGCGCGATCCGCTCAAGAGCCGGGGCTTTTTTGCAATTCACTCGCTCGCGGAGCTTGACGAGCCGGAAGGAGTTGGCCTGCTGCTGCCGCCGCCAGCGCTGCCGGAGCAAACGGTTCTTTCGCGCTTTGTCGCCCGGCACGGCGCAAGCGTCGTTAACACGGCCTTCTCGCGTTGGTTTGCGGTGCTTTTGGCCTTTCGCGCGCGCGGCAACGAGCGGCAGCGCATCAATCTGGTCGGTCTAGGCAATGTCGGCGGAACGACGGCAACGGGGCTGAAGCTGCTCGGAACCGATCTCATGCAAATCGGCATATTCGACTTTGACCATAATAAATGCCTGCGCTATGAGGCGGAGCTAAATCAGGTGTTGTCCGCGCGAGACGGCGAAACGCTGCCTCCGATTCGCATTTTGCTGGAAGAAGCATTGTTTGACTGCGATGCGCTGCTCTTCTCGGCGGCGCGCGCGGTGCCGGAGGTCGGCGCCGAAAGCGGCGGCGATGTGCGCATGATGCAATACGAAGCCAACCGCGGCCTGCTGCGTGCCTATGCGCGGCGCGCGCGTGAGAGCGGCTTTACAGGCCTTTTTTGCCAGATTTCTGACCCGGTTGATCAACTCTGCCGCGCGGTGTTCCTCATGAGCAATCAAAATGAGCAGTACGAGTATGATTGGAACGGGCTTCTGCCCGAGCAGGTGCGCGGTTTTGGCCTTGGCGTGATGCACGCGCGCGCGATATACTGCGCGGAGAGCGAGGGTATCGGCACGAAGCAACTGCGTGTCTTCGGGCCGCACGGAAACGGCCTGGTCATCGCCAACAAACCAAACGAAGGATACGCCGGCGCGCTCTCCCTTGCGCTGACGCATAAAGCGGAGTCGGCAAACCTTGCGCTGCGCTCGTATGGGTTTAAACCCTATATCGCGCCGGGGCTTTCCTCAGCGGCGGTTTCCGTATTGCGCGCGCTACGGGGACAATGGCATGACGCTGCGGTTCCGCTCGGCGGGGCGTATTTCGGCTGCCGCGCAAAGCTTGACGCGCGCGGACCGGAGCAGCGGCGGGAAGAGCTTCACGCAGAACTATTGGAACGCATTTCGGAAAGCTACCGAAAGCTGGAGGAGTTTCAAACTGGATGAGCGGAATAGTCGTCGTTTCCTGCAACGAAAGCATGCGGCTGAACGAAACGCTTGCCTGCGCGCTTGAAGGCGTCCGGCATGAGCGGGTAGACAGCGCGCTGGCATTGCCGCGCCTTGCGGGAAACCGAGTGCTTTTCGCGCTGGGTTTAAGCGAGCACAGCCTGGACGCGGCTGCGCTTTCGCTGATTGCCGCGCTTCGGCAAAACCCTGCTGCCATGGAGGGCGCGACGGGCGTGATGATCATAGACGGCGCGGGCGAACTCTATACCAAACAGACAGCAGATATGCTCGCGCTCGCGGCCAATCTCTCCGGCTGCAGCTTTCCGGGAAAACCGCTCGTGGAGGCGACCGGCTCGCTTGACAACTGGAACACACAGGCGATACGCCGCGGGGTAACGCCCGCAGAGGCTTACCGACAGGCGGCGCGGGAACTGGTGCAGCGGCTCATCAGCTTCACGCCGCAGAGAAAAGCCAGGCCGCATGTGCTGCTGCTGCACGCGAGCGACAGAGCAACCTCCAATACGCTACAGATTGGCATGGCGATCTCGGAGCGGCTCGCGCCAAGCTGCGACATCCGCGAAATCTCGCTGCAAAACGGAGCGATTTTCGACTGCCGGGGCTGCTCCTACAAGACCTGCGCGCACTTTGCACGGCAGAACAGCTGCTTTTACGGCGGAGTGATCACCAACGACGTATATCCCGCCATCAATGATTGCGACGCGCTGCTGTTGCTTTGCCCCAACTATAATGACAGCGTGAGCGCGAATATACTCGCGTTCATCAACCGCCTGACGAGCGTTCTGGTCTACAACTCGCTCTATGAAAAGCATCTTTTCGCCGTGATCGTCTCGGGCTACAGCGGCAGCGACATCATCGCCCAGCAGGTGCTTGGCGCGCTGTGCCTGAATAAAAC
>JAUYTF010000494.1 GCA_030695285.1 Eubacteriales bacterium
TGCGCGGCAAAGATCGCAGTCGCGGGAGACGCGGGCATTCTGGGCTATCGCATGTACACGCAGAATCAGGAGTTTGTAAGCGGAGACGGTATCGTGGTCAAGGGCGTGGACAACACCATCCGCAACGTCGGTCGCCTCGCCAAAGACGGCATGCGCGAAACGGAAACTGAGATTCTTTCTATGATGCTAGAGACGGAGACGAGATAGCGCGCAATCATGCTACCAACTCTTAAGCAACACAAAAAACGCTCTCGCGGGCGTTTTTTTATGCGCTTGAGATGTTGCGTTATGGCCAATACACCTGTTCCACAAGAGAGACCTGCCCGTCGTTCGCGACATGAATATAATAGAAGTATGATTCGAGAAGAAGTGAAGTATTGAGTGCATAGATCGCGCGAAACTGCGCCGCTGTTACAGATTTGGGCTCTGCGCCGTCCACAGGATCGCCGCTGGGCTTCACCATGAGCTTGAGCGGCACCTCGTCTATGTCGATGGCGCGCAGCTGTGGGTTCGTGTTTTTCTTCACGTACTCCGAATCGGCAAAATTCTCCACAAGAGTTTCCGCTGCGGACTGCGTATAGCCTTCGTGATCGACGAGAAAATTCACCGCGTCGTCGCCGCGCAGCATGTCGAAATAGTCAAATTTTGCGATGCCTGTTTCCGGATCGAAGGAGATGAGATCCGCGTAGCTGGAATACATTTTCGGGCCACTCGGGGTCGGGGTAGGTGCCGCAGTTGGCGTCGGTGTCGGTGCTGGTGTTGGCGTCGCAGTCATGAGGGGTGTTTCGTTCGGGGTCTCAGGCGTAGCGGTAGGTGTGGCGGTTGCGGCGGGTGAATCTGGGGGCGCCGTTTGAGGCGCGGTCGCTGCCGGTACAGCGGGTGCAGCGCAGGCGCAGAGCAGCAGCGCTGCGGCGAGCAGAGCGAGCGCGCCGAACAATCTGTAATTGCGAAGCATAGAACAAAACCCTGCCTTTCTGATAGCTTTTTTGTGAATGATGAGAGTAAATAGTAGAAGCGAATGGCTAAGACAACTCGCAGAAGCAAGAGACGGAAACAAAAAAGGAGCCGTAGCTCCTTTGGTGCACACTATCTTACTGTGACGAGTTCGTACTCCCGTGTTCCGATGCCCAGCGCTTGCGCGTGCTGGAGCGTAAACGTCCAGTCCGTCGACGGCGCGGAGTCCTTGAAATGGTCGTGGTGGCTTTCGCATTTCGCGAGGTTGTCGCTCAGCTGGCTGCCGGGCATCACCGGCTGGCGGTTGCACGCATCCGCGCATGCCTGATCCAGCGCGACGGGGTCAAACGAGGCGAACATGCCCACGTCGGGAATAATCGGCACGTCGTTTTCGTTGTGGCAGTCGCAGTTAGGGGAAACCTGCATGACGATGTTGATGTGAAAATGCGGGCGGTTTTGCAGCACGGCGAGCGAATACTCGGCAATTTTTTCGCTCAGCGCCAGTTCGCTGCTGCCGCCGTTGTTCTCGATCGCGTCAAAATTGCAGGCGCCGATGCAGCGTCCGCAGCCGACGCAGAGGTCGTGGTCGATGCAGGCGATCTTCTTTTCGTCGTAGCTGATCGCCCCGTGTGCGCACTGCTTGATGCACTGGCGGCAGGCGCGGCACAACTCGCGGTCTACGGTGGGCTTGCCGTCGCAGTGCTGCTCCATCTTACCCGCGCGTGAACCGCTGCCCATGCCGATATTCTTTAGCGCACCGCCAAAACCGGTCGCTTCGTGGCCCTTGAAGTGGTTGAGCGAGACGAAGATATCCGCGTCCATGATCGCCTGGCCGATCTTCGCCTCCTTCACATGCTTGGTGCCCGTGAGCGGAACAAGCTTTTCATCCAGCCCTTTGAGACCGTCCGCGATGATGATCTGGCAGCCCGTAGACGCGACGGAGAAGCCGTTTTCCGCTGCGGCGTCGAGGTGCTCCAGCGCGTTTTTGCGGCGGCCGGGGTAGAGGGTGTTGCAGTCGGTCAAAAAAGGCTTGCCGCCCTTGGCGCGGATGACATCCACCACCGCGCGGGCGAAGTTTGGGCGCAAAAACGAAAGATTGCCCGGCTCGCCAAAGTGGATTTTGATGGCGACGAAGCGATCCGAAAAATCGATGCGCTCGATACCAGCGCGCTTGATCAGCCGCTGGAGTTTCGCGGTCAGCGGGTTTTCATAGTCTGTCCGTAGATTGATAAAGTAAACTTTGGATGGCTGCATGAAATCAGGTGCTCCTCAGATCGATTATTTGCTTGATGGCTATATGAATCATAGCACGAATGTTCGGTTTACACAACCGATCGGGGCTTGCGTTTTCGCTGGAAACCCGATATCATGTCTCGTTGAATAGTTTTTCATTTGCGTGACGCAAACATGGGCCTGATTGCCGGTGATGGCGCAGATGCGCTGCCCACGCGCGAAAAAACAGAAACGGTGAAAACAGACGATGTCTCACAGCGAACACAAAGGGCACGGCCTTGGTGCCACACTGCTTCTCTCCGCGTCCCTCATATGGGGCGTTGCATTCGTTGCGCAAAGCGCTGGCATGGCGTTTGTCGGTCCGTATACGTTCACGGCGACGCGCAGCGCGCTTGCTGCCGTCGGGCTTGGCATATTGATCCTCATTCTTGACCGCAAAGGCGTCAGCCCTAAGAATACCGACAAAAAAGTGCTTTGGCGCGCGGGCATCATCCTCGGCATCGTGATGACTATCGCGAGCAATCTCCAACAGGTAGGCCTTGTGACCACCTCCGCCGGAAAAGCGGGGTTCATCACATCCCTCTATATCGTCCTCGTGCCGATATTCGGCCTGTTGCTGCGGCGCAAACCGCACCCGATGATTTGGAGTAGCGTACTCATCGCGTTGGTCGGGCTCTATTTTCTCTCGATTCGGGGCGATTTTTCGATGAGCCGGGGAGACCTGCTCGTGCTCGGTTCCGCGGTGGCATTTACGTTTCAGATTCTTTTGGTCGATCACTATTCGCCCAAGGTCGACATCATCCGCCTCAACTGTATCCAGTTTTGCGTGATGGCGATTCTCTCCTTCGTGCCGATGATGGTGCTGGAACAGCCACAGATCTCCGCGATTTCGGATGCATGGCTTACCATCGTCTACGCGGGATTGTTCTCCGGTTGCGGCGCGTACACGCTACAGATGCTGGGGCAGAGGCGCGTGGAGCCGGCTGCGGCTTCGCT
>JAUYTF010000496.1 GCA_030695285.1 Eubacteriales bacterium
AAACAAATGCTTCGTCGGGCCTCTTACTTAAAATGCTGTAGTCGTCGAGTTTGGTTTCTTTCAGAACGGTTGAGGTTGGGCTAGGACTTAGTTTGTTTGTTGGGGTTATTGTAGGTTTTGGAGGTGTGTCAGGCGGTGGCTTAATCGTTCCGAAAACATAAAAAGTGACAGCAATAAATGCCGTAACAAGTATTGCTGCTAGTAGCCTTCCAAATACTTCAAAAACAGATTTGAAAAAGGATACAAGTATACCATGCTGTTTTCTTGCGTTTCGGTAAACGGGCAGGAATTTTTTGATTTCCAAAGAGAATCCTACTACCGTAATGGAAAAACCAAAGAGGTAAATAATTGCCAGTCCGATTTCAGCCCAAGGTTTTAACATACTACCCCATCCAAAGCGACATAATTTTCACATGATCGCCACACTTCATGAGATAGTATCACACCAAAAATATCTACGTCAAAACAAACGCTAAAAGATGACATTTTAGTGCGATTGTTCAACAATTTTATGCATTTGCCCCCAGCTTTTTTCCATCTCCTCCACCAGCCGAAACTGGGTGCGCGCGCGGTCGAGATTCTGCCCCTTGCGCGAAACTTGAAAATACACGTCCCCTGCAAGATGATCCGCGAGAAACCGCATGCCGCATTCCAGCGTCATCATCTTGGCGCCCACGGGCAGCATCGCTTTCTCCGTTTTCGTCAGACTCTCACCGCAGGTGGAAAGATACCCCTTCACATACGTTTCATATAACCCCAGATCAAAACGCACCCGCGACAAATCCCGCTCGTCCTCAGCCGCGGTGGAAGCGCCAAAACGAATGGCGTCGCCAAAGTCGTTGACCGAAAGGCCGGGCATCACCGTGTCGAGATCGATCACGCAGAGCGCTTTGTTCGTCGTTGCATCAAAGAGCACGTTGTTGATCTTCGTGTCGTTATGCGTGACCCGAAGTGGCAGCTCGCCCGCCGCCTGCAGGTCGGTCAGCGTATGTGCAAACGACTCGCGCGCAAGCACAAAAGCGATCTCTTGCTGCAACAGCGCGCGCCTACCGAGCCGATCCTCCGCAACAGCGCGCTGAAATGCCGCATACCTTGCGGGGGTGTCGTGAAACTGCGGTATGGTTTCGACGAGCGCATCCGCGGGGAAGTCCGCCAGCTGGTTTTGAAAGCGGCCAAACGCCACCGCGCTCTCGTAAAACAAAGCGCAGGTGGCGACCTGATAGCAAACGCTGTTTTCCACCAGCTCATACACGCGCCAGTATTCGCCATTCTCCGCCGCAAAGCCAGAGCCCTCACGCGTCGGTACCAGTTGCAATACGCCGCGCGGATCGCAGGTTTTTTTCCGCAGGTGCGCTATGACCTGCCCGATATTGCGCATCAGCGCTTCGGGCTGGCGAAAGACGTTTGTGTTGATGTGCTGGAGGATATAGCGCTCGCCGTTATCGCAAACCACTAGCTGCGTGCCGTTGATATGTCCGCTGCCGTAGGGTTCGCTGGAAACGGGCGCTCCGGAAAGCGCAAAACGATAGAGCACGGGATGCATGCCGGTTGATTCCTCCGATTGTTCGGTTTAGATAAACAGGACTCTGAAACCCTGCTATTTCTCTTTGCATAAAAGCGCTCTTATGCCTTTGATAGGCTCATGATTCAGCAGGTGCACAATCCCTTCAACCTTTTGAGGGGAGATATCGGACTCCATACTCATCATTCTAAGCGGCGTGGTGTAGAGAACGTGGTCTACTATGCCGTCGTCCACCTCGTTGGTTTGAGTCGCCTTTGCTGCAATCTTGCGGCCGATGAAGCCAAGCAAACCGCCAAGCAGCGAATGCTTCACCTCGCTGAGGGTCACGTTAAGGGTGTGCTTTTCGCCCTTTTGACGTTCCCGCGCAGGAAGCTCCCGGCCAAGCACGGCAGAAAATGCGCTGTCCGGCACGTCGATTCCGCCGGAAAGATCGTAATAGCACGGGGCAGCTGCGCGGTGATCCGGCACATGTGCGTCCGCATCCGGTGCGGCTTGTATCTGCGCGCTGAGGCGAATATCCCGGCTGGAGGCAGCGATGCGGATTTCATATGCGCCGCCCTCGACGCGCCAGTCGGCTGCCACCACGTCGTAATAGCACAGATCCCGCCGCGCGAGCGTAAATGTGACGGTTTTTGTCTCGCCCGGCGCAAGCTCGGTTTTCTCAAAGCCTTTGAGCTCCTGCTCTGGCGCAAACATTACACTTGACCGATGAGCGACATAGAGCTGCACCACCTCGGCCGCAGCAACGCCGCCGGTGTTGGCCACGTCGAGGGAAACATTTAGCGCTTCGCCCGCGTTGATGTGTTTTGCGCTCAATTGTAAATTCGAATAGGTAAATGCAGTATACGATAGCCCGTGTCCGAAGGGGTAGCGTACGGTTTTTTGCGCGGTGTCAAAGTATCGGTAGCCGACGAAAACACTCTCGCGATACTCCACCGTGCGCGTGTAGCCGGGGAAATATTTGTGACTCGGCGTGTCCGCGAGGCGCAGCGGCCAGCTTTCGGCAAGCTTGCCGGAGGGAGAGACGGCGCCCGAAACGAGATCGGCAACCGCGCCGCCGACCGCCTCGCCGCCAAGGTGCATCAGCAGGATGGATTGCACGCGGTCCGCCCAGTCGAGCTCGACCACCGATCCGCATGAGAGAACCACCGCAACATTGGAGTTGATTGCGGCAACGCGCAGGATCAGCTCAACCTGATTCTTCGGCATGGCGAGAGATTCGCGGTCAAACCCCTCGGACTCATAGCGATCCGGCAAGCCCGCATAGATCAGCACCGCGTCTTTTTGGCGGGCGAGGTCGCAGGCTTCGCGCATCAGCACTTCGTCCAGCGCGTCCGCCGCTTCGCGGTAGCCTTCGGCATACTCCACAGCAATGCCGCGTTTGCGCAGCTCTTCGAGCGGGTTTTCGATGGTCAAGGGCTGTACTTTGCTGCTGCCCGCGCCCTGATAGCGTGGCGTTTGCGCAAAGGCACCGAATACGGCGACAGTTTTTCCTGCGGCAAGCGGCAGGAGCGCATCTTCATTCTTGAGCAGCACTGCAGACTGCGCTGCTGCCTCGCGCGCAAGCGCATGGTGTACTGCCGTGTCAAACGGGACAGTCTTGCGGTTCTTTGCCAGCTCCGCCAGCGCGACCACGCGCGCGGCACAACGGTCTACTTCCTCCTCGCTTAGCGCGCCGGAAGAGACCGCCTGTTCAATCTGCGCGTCATGATAGGAGCCGACATACGGCATCTCCAGATCGAGTCCGGCAGAAACGCCCAGCACACGGTCGTGCACCGCGCCCCAGTCGGACATCACAAGCCCGGCAAACCCAAACTTCGAACGCAGTACATCGGTAAGCAACCATTTGTTGTCGCTGGCGTTGACACCCTTGACGCGGTTATAGGAGCACATGACCGTCCAGGGCTGGACATGCGCCAGTACGCGCTCAAACGAAGACAGATACAGCTCAAACATCGCCCGCTCGTCCACGACGGCGTCGATCGTTAGCCTGCGATACTCCTGATTGTTGAGCGCGAAGTGTTTCATCGAGGTGCCGACGCCCATGCTCTGCACGCCCTCGATATACGCCGCCGCGAGTTCGCCGGAAACGACGGGATCCTCGCTGAAGTATTCAAAATTGCGTCCGCAAAGCGGGCTTCGCTTACAGTTCAGGCCCGGGCCCAGGAGCACATCCACACCTTCCGCGCGGCATTCTTCCGCCAGGGCTGCGCCAATTCGGCGCAAAAGCCGGCGATCAAAGGAGCAGGCGGTGGCAGATGCTGTGGGAAAACAGGTGGAGTGAACCGTGAAAAACCCTTTTTCGGGGTCGACGATTTCCTTTCTCAGCCCGTGGGGTCCGTCCGAAACCGTAACCGCGGCTAATCCCACGCGCGGGATCGCCTTGGTGCGCCATTTGTCAGCGCCGGAAAGCAGGCTTGCTTTCTCCGCAAGC